>JANYEC010000093.1 GCA_025363295.1 Akkermansiaceae bacterium | reverse complement strand
GGGCGGAACCTATTCTGACCCGCCGCCATGGGTCAATCCATTTTGTAGAGTTTTTCCAAAATTTTTCTGCCTCATTCTCCAATCCCTTGTGCCATCTAGGTTTGCGCCCGAAATAAAATGGCGATTTCTAATCGTTTTGGGAGTTTTTGTTAGAAAAAGTGATCATGAATCTCGAAATTTCGATCAAATTGAGGTGACAAATTTGCCACCGATAACATCTACGATGTTTCTCGTAGTTTATCCCTCCACCACGTGCAGACATTTTCGCAGCCGGATGGTGACTGAAAACCCGCCAGTTTCAGGGGCCGCAGCGGTAGTTTCACCACCACAAGCTTCAATCGCAGTACGGACGATGGCGAGACCGAGTCCGTTGCCTCCAGTATCACGACTGCGGGAGCGATCTGGTCGGTAAAAAGGCTCGAACAATCGGGCAAGTTCCTCTTGTGCCACGCCCGGACCGCTGTCGCTGATGGTAATGGCAACATGGTCGCCACTTTCGGCCGCCGTGATTGTGACTTTTGCATGAGGGCCCGCGTGCACATTGGCATTTCGAATGAGATTTCCCAAGGCCCGGCCGAGGAGAGAGCGATCTGCGATCGCAACGAGCTCACGAGGCATCATCACATCGCAGGTGATGCCACGCGCTTCTCGTGCTAACACTTCCTGAATCAAAGGCTCAAGATGAAGTGCCTGGAGATGTGGCTCGCGATTTCCCGCGCGTGAAAACGCTAAAATTTCTTCGATGAGCGTGGCAAGTTCCTGCGCATCCGATTCCACGGAGGCAAGAGCTGTTTGATCTGACTTCCCCAGCTTCATTTCCAAGATGCCAAGGCCTGTGCGCAATCTAGCAAGCGGGGCGCAAAGTTCGTGTGCCGCATCTCCGAGAAATCGTTTCTGCCCAGAGATCAGGCGATCCAATCGAGTCGCCATTGATTCAATGGCGTTTCCAAGATTTCCAAGCTCATCATTTCCTCGGTGTGGGAGAGAAATTTTGAAATCACCGGCAGCGATGCGGCCCGTGGCGCTTGTGAGTCGTTGAAGATAAGCTGTGATTCTCCAAACGAAAGGTGCCCAGAAAGCAAGGCTGAGAGCCAAAACCGCAAGTCCACCGAGGAGCCATGGCTTGAAATCAAAAAACATCCCTGAGCCATCAAGACTCGCCGCCCGAACGAGGAGAAGATGCTGTCGGGCGGGGTTGCCGTGCGGTCCCGGCAGCGATAATTGCACGCCAGCCCAGTATCCCTCGCCACCGTCCCCTCTGAGAAGAAAAACTGGATGACTGTTAGGCATGTTAGGTTTCAGATTCGGTTTAATGGGACCATTCACCGGCGAGGGACGGTCTTCAAAGGGAGGACGGCCCTCGGAAAAATCATCGAACCGTGGGCCTCCGCGCCCTTGTGAGGGAGGCCCACCGTCGTCGGGAGGACCGGCCCACTCTTCAGGCGGCCGACCCCGACGTGCAAGCGGGCCCATTGGCGGTGGTGGCACTAAAGTTTGAATCCGCTGCTGGATGTTAGACGGGATGAGAAACGGAAAACTCTTAGGATCGCCGTAATCATAAATCGCGGCTTCCAAGTTTTTCTGTTTTGCTAGATTCTCGACGACCGCATTCCAATCCTCCTTGCGGAGACTGACGATGTCATCACGAACACCCTCGCCAAACGTGCGGAGCCGGACACCTGCAGCTCCGCTAAGCAGCGAGTCTAACCCTAACCGCAACTGCCAACCGACAAACGCCACGAATGCCAGCGCGAGAATGATTAGATGCAAAAGAAGCCATCCCAATACCTTAGCGAGCAACGGAAAATAAGGCCGTGGTTTCATGACGGTCTAAAATCCATCGTTTCAGGTTCGTGAAGTGTGTAGCCGATCCCTCGAATGGTGCGGATGAACCGTGGATTTTTCGCGTCATCTCCGAGCTTTTTCCGCAGGGAGGAAACATGGACGTCGATCGATCTATCAAAGACATCAAATCGTCGTTCGGAAACTTCCTCGATGAGACGCTCGCGGGTTTTTACCCGGCCTTTCGATTTTAAAAGTGCCGCGAGAATTGCAAACTCAAGTGATGTTAGGTCGAGCGGCGTGTCACCAAGGACCACCGTGTGAGTCTCTTCACAAAGTCTCAACGTTCCTGCCACGAGCTCTCTAACCGCCTCTGCACCGGGTTGCACACGAGAGCGGCGGGTGACCGCACGAAGCCTGGCAAGAAGCTCGCGGGAGGAGAAAGTTTTCGGCAAATAGTCATCTGCCCCGATTTCCAGCCCGACGATCCGATCCGCTTCATCGCCAAGCGCGGTGAGCATCAACACCGGCACATCGGATTTTTTACGTAGCTCGCGCAACACGGCGAAACCATCCATGCCCGGCATCATCACATCAAGGATCACTGCCTGATAGGGCGTGGCGAGGGCTTCTGCCAGTCCATCCGGCCCGTTATGACGGAGTTCTACTTGGTAGCCCATCGGTGTTAGATAGTCCCTAATCAGGCTGGCGAGCTTGCGATCGTCGTCCACGACAAGGAGACGGTGATTGGCTTGGAGTTCCATCGTTGAAAGCTTCTTAACAGGCTGCAGCGCCATTCGCCCATCGCTTTTACATGAATTTAACAATATTGGGGCAATTTTAACACACGGCGCTTACATCGTGGGTATTTCATGGTGATGGTTTCAGATGGATTCGCCATCGGAGACTCTCATCACCAGCAGCTTAAATTTATGAAAACACACAACTTCCAATGGCTCCTCGCCCTGATCGCGAGCATCAACGCCCGCCCATGCCGCCAGGACCACCTCTATTTGCCGTCTTGGACACCGATCACAATGGAGCACTTTCCGATGAGGAGATTAAAGGCGCTGCTAACATCCTCGCCAAACTCGATAGAAATGGCGACGGCGAAGTTACGTTAGAAGAACTTCGGATACCACCTCCCCCTCCCCGTCAAGACGGTGACGATCCGATAGGTCCACCGCCTAAGGGACCACGGCCGATTCCACCATTGATCGCGGCAATCGACGCGGATCACGACGGCAATGTTTCCTCTGAGGAAATTGAAAACTCTCCAGAAGCCCTCAAAACGCTCGATAAAAACGGCGATGGAGCGCTTTCACCGGAGGAGATGCGACCTTCGGGACCGCCCCACGGAAAAGAAGATGGCCCTCAAGGACCTCCTCCTGAGCAAGCGCCGGGAGGCGCCGAATAGTCTTCCCCCCATCATGATCCCGTCTCGGCCATTGGAGCTGAGGCGGGATTTTTTTATTCGTCCCAAAAGCCGTGAATTTTATCGATCTCCCGGCGGTCTCGCTTCGTGGGACGGCCTTTCGCCGCTTCATGTTTCGCAGTTAGCCAGAGTTTTAAATTTTCCAAAACCTCTCCCGGCGTCCGCTCTTCATAACATGCCTGTGCCAGCGGAGCAGCCACCCGCAGGCTGATCACGGCAATCACCGAAATCGAGCGTACTCCCGGGCCTTCCGGAAACGGAATTTCCAACAGATCGCCCGGATGGATCGTAGTGGCCGCTTTCAATGAGTGACCACCGCGTTTGACTTTTCCCGTTGCGCAAGCATCTGCGGCGAGGCCACGGGTTTTAAAAAACCGGGTGGCCCACAGCCATTTGTCGGCCCGGACGGAATCCATCATACTCACTGGAACGACGCTGCCACACGGCGATCTCGCTTGGCGAGTCTCCAAATACTTGCAGGCGGCGCACTCCCTCGAATAGAACCAAGCGTGGCCGGTAAAAACATCGTTTATTTCGACTTGGAAACACAGCGCAGCGGCGGTGACGTGGGCGGCTTCTCTAACAAATCTAAGATGGGGATCTCGGTCGCCGTCACCTACAGCACCGCCCGCGGGACATACGAAATTTACGCGGAAAATGAGATGGAAAAACTCGGGGAAGAGCTTGTCCGCGCCGATCTGGTCGTGGGATGGAATCACCTGCATTTCGACTATCCGGTGCTTCAGCCCTATATTTTCCACACCCTCGCCGAGCAAACGCTCAATCTCGATATGATGATCGAGCTCGAAACGATCCTCGGTTTCCGCCTCAAGCTGGATTCCGTCGCCTCCGCCTCACTCGGCACGGGCAAAACCGCCGATGGCTTGGACGCGCTGCGCTGGTGGCAGGAACACAAAAAAAGCGGCCAATTCGAACCGCTGCGAAAAATTGCTGAATACTGCGCTTACGATGTGAAAGTCACCAAATGCGTGCACGAATACGCTCTCGAACACGGACTCCTCAAATACGATAACAAAAATGGCGGTATCGCTGAAGTCGCCGTGAGCTGGCAATAGCCCAGTGTTAGTGGATGAAGCCCACTTGCAGCAACACCCGATACACCGTATAACAGAAAGTGAAAATCAAGGCGACGATGAAGATTTTAGTTGCGGCTTCGATGGAAGAGCGGGTCATGGCAGGCGTTATCTAGTCCCTCTGCCTCATTTCGCCAAGGCGAAAGTAGTCACCGCCCGAATGCCGCTGCCAGCGATGCAAAATCTGCCGGCGCGGCGCGATCCGCAGTGAGGATGGCGGCTTTTTGGAGCGAGATGATATCGGCGATTCCTTTGCGCGAGAGATCAAGCATCGCGGTCATTTCCTCGGATGAAAAAACGGCTTCCTCGCCGCTGCCCTGGATTTCCACGAACTCGCCCGTCTCCGTCATCACCACGTTGAAATCGACGGTGGCCGCCTTGTCTTCCGGGTAGTTTAGATCTAACACTGGCACGCCCTGATAGACTCCAGCAGAAACTGCGGCGACGAGTTTTTTGATCGGGAAGGTTTTCAATTTCCCCTCGGCCATCAGCTTGTTGAGCGCGATCGCCATCGCCACGCATCCACCGGTGATTGATGCGGTGCGGGTGCCGCCATCGGCTTGCAACACATCGCAGTCGATCCAAATCGTGCGCTGTCCGATTTTTTTCAAATCCACCACTGCACGCAGCGCACGGCCGATGAGACGCTGAATCTCGGACGAGCGACCGTCGAGTTTTCCGCGAGTGATATCGCGATGTTTCCGCTCCAGCGTGGAGTAGGGCAGCATCGAGTATTCCGCTGTTAGCCAGCCGCCCTCCACCCGCTGCGCCCGCATCCAGCGCGGGATGTCGTCCTCGATGGTGGCGGAGCAAATCACCCGCGTATCGCCGAAGGAGACGAGCACCGAGCCTGTGGCGTAAGGAGCGACGTTCGGGATGAAAGAAATCGGGCGAAGTTGATCGTTCTGGCGGCCGTCTGGGCGTGTCATGCGGAGAGTGAAATCCAGCGATGCGCCTGCCGCAAGCGTGGAGAACTAACGAGTCGCTTGATCTGGCACCTTCAACCCGCTGCCGCCTCTGGCAATATCAGGGAGAACCTGCGGATCGCCAAACATCTGCCAGTTTCCGCATCCACGTCCACGATCACACCGCACAGCCTGACAGGGCCTTTCGCGATGGGAAAACGCGTGGGCATACCGGATTTAAAGCGCCAAACAACGGACTCGATGGAGCGCCCGAGAATCGATTCGTCCGGGCCGCACATTCCGGCGTCCGTTAGATAGCCAGTGCCGCCGGGGAAAATGCTCTCATCCGCCGTCTGGACATGCGTGTGGGTGCCCACGACCAGGGATACTTTTCCGTCGAGCATGCGGCCCATGGCAATTTTTTCACTCGTCGTTTCCGCATGATAATCTAACACGATCGTCTTCACACCCTCGGCACGCAGGCGCTCCACTTCTTTTTCCACCGCGAGATAAGGGTTTTCCAAAGGCGGCTGGATAAATGAGCGGCCCTGCGCTTGGATTACTGCGATCCGGCCCTTTGCCGTCTCCAAAACCACACTGCCCGCGCCGGGTGTGCCTTCTGGATAATTCATCGGTCTCAGCAAACGCGGCTCCGTCGGAAAATAATCGACGATTTCCTGCTGATCCCAAACATGATCGCCCGTCGTGATCACGGCGGCTCCCGCGCGTAGGAGATCGATTGCGATTTTCGGCGTAATCCCCTTTCCCCCAGCGGAGTTTTCGCCGTTCACGATGCAAAAATCGAGGCCTTCCGACTGTTTCAGCAGCGGCAATTGTTCGATCACTGCCTTGCGTCCGGGTTCGCCGACGACATCACCGAGAAATAATATACGAATCGCGGACATGATAGAAAAACGGGGGCGGATTGTTTCGCTCCTCAACGGAGGCTTCACATTCCACCGTATCCCGACAATCCTATTTCCTCCATGAGCCGATTCTCCGTGCGTCATCTCCCCTTGTTCATCATCAGCATTCTCTTGCTGACCAGCGGTGCGCTGTTTTTCTTCCACAAGCCGACACCCGTCCGAGCGGCGCCCAAACCCAAGCAGCAGCCTGCATCGGTCTCGTTTCTCGCGGAAAGGCCCAACTGGCAGGTGCTAAATCTCTATCAGGACACCATCACTCGCGAGGATTTCGGGCGACTCCTTAGCACCGTTTTTACCACCAGCGAGGCTTGGAGAAATCTCATCGCAATCACCGACACTGAAGCCATTATCAAAACTGGCGATCCCGCGCCCGGCGACGTTTTCCGCCTCCGATTCGCCACTCCAGACGCGACTCAACCCACCCCACGTTTGTGGAAAACCGCAGAAGAGCTGCCTATCACCACTCGCGAAAAACCCCTTGCCAATCTTCGTATCGCCATTGATCCCGGCCACATCGGCGGTGAGTGGGCGAAGATGGAAGAGCGCTGGTTTGTCGTCGGCGATGGTGTGCCTGTTTGCGAGGGAGATATGACGCTCCAAGTCGCCCAACTCCTCAAGCCGAAGTTAGAAACACTCGGTGCCACTGTCACCCTTGTCCGCGAGAAAAACGAGCCCGTGACCCTGCTGCGCCCGTCTTCCCTCCTCACTTTTGCCAAGGACTCCGCGATACCCGCCACCCAAGAAACTCCGCAAAAACTCGCAGAGCGGCTGTTCTATCGCACTGCGGAGATCCACGCCCGCGCCAAGCTCGTCAACGAAACCATCAAGCCGGACATCGTGCTTTGCCTCCATTTCAACGCTGAGGCGTGGGGCGATCCCAAGGCCCCCACTCTCATCGACCACAGCCACTTTCATCTACTCGTCAATGGAGCTTATAACAACGCCGAGATCATGCTCGCTGACCATCGTTTCGCTCTGCTCCAAAAACTTCTCCAGCGCACTCAGCAGGAGGAAATCCATATCGGCGCGGACGTCGCTAACAGCTTTGCGGAAATTAGCGGGCTACCTCCCTATCAGTATCCGCAGGAAAACACAAACGTCCGGCCCATCCTTGGCCAGCCTTACCTCTGGGCCCGCAACCTGCTCGCGAACCGCCTTTACGATTGCCCAGTCATTTTTATCGAACCCTACGTCATGAACTCCCAGCGCGACTATGAACGCATCCAGTTTGGAAACTACGAAGGCCTCCGCGAAATTCGCGGAAAGATGCTCCCAAGTATTTTCCACGAATACGCCGATGCACTGACCCAAGGCCTCAAATCCCATTATTTAAAATTTCGGAAAGTTTCCAATTAACTCCTCCGTAAACCCTAAATGGTTTTCCGCATCCTCCCGATTTTCCTCATCCTCTGCTCCGCTCTTGGCGCTCAGGATGGCAAACAACTTTTCGCCCTCTATTGTTCCGCATGCCATGGTGCTGATGGAAAAGGCGCGACAGGAGGCACGTTCCCACCACTTTCTGGTAGTCCATGGGTTGCGGGCGACCCCGACCGTGCGATCAAAATCGTGCTCAAGGGCCTCACTGGACCCGTCGATGTGCTCGATAAAACTTACAATCTTGAAATGCCGCCTCAAGGGGCGGCGCTGCCGGATAATCAGGTCGCCGCCATCCTTACTTACGTCCGCTCGGCTTGGGGAAATCAGGCTGCGGCCGTCACCATCGGCTTGGTAAAATCCACCCGCGCCGCGATTGAGGATCGCAAAATACCATGGACTGCTGCGGAAATCCTCAAGCTCCACCCGCTTCCCTTTGAAAAAACCGCGCTGAAAAACTTGATCTCCCAAGTTTACAGCGGAAATTGGAAAGAACTCCCCGATTTCAGCACTCTCAAAGCTGAAAACATCGAAGAAGAACACGACGGAATTCTCGATCTTTCGGACTCCCCGCATAAGGACCACTACGCCATGCTTTGGCAGGGCCAGTTCGAAGCTCCCGCCGATGGCGAATACCGATTCCTGCTAGATGCCGATGACTCCGCAAAAGTCATCATCGATTCCACACCCGTCGCCACGGTCAAAGGCATCGGTCCGCTTGACGGATCACGGGCCAAGATAGGTAAAATTACACTCACCAAAGGCACCCACCCATTTCGCGTGGAGTATCTTGAGTTCGACGGTAAGCAAGGCATTGCACTCGGTTGGAGAGGCCCCGGCGATAAACAGTGGAAATGGCTCTCGAAGGATGTCGCCAAAAAGAAGGCAGCGGTGCCCATTCCCATCGAACCTGAAAATGGCCGACCCGTCATCTACCGGAACTTCATCAGCGGCACCACTTCGCGTGCTATCGGCGTCGGCTTCCCCGGCGGACTCAATCTCGCTTACTCCGCAGACAACCTCGCTCCCGAACTCATTTGGACAGGTAAATTCATCGACGGCGCGCCGAAGTGGGTCGAACGCGGCACCGACAACAACCCACCTGCCGGAGAAAACGTGGTCAACCTGAGTAAGACCCGTTTCCTCCCCAAGGAAGCCCGCTTCAAAGGCTACAAACTCGATCCATCTGGAAACCCCACTTTCTCAGTCCAGATCGGCGAGCAAACCCTGCTGGATTCTTGGAAAGCCGAATCTGGTGCACTCGTTCGGAGGCTAACACTCAGCGGAGAGGGAGGACCAGTCGTGCTACCACTTGCTCCATCTAGTTCTGAAGACCCGCACCTGTTTCACTTGGGTAATAATCTATCTATCAAAATCGACGGGGTGGAGGCTCTGAAGCTTAAATCGGAATACTTCATCTCAATCACCCCAGGCAACACCGCAACCCTCACCTACCGCTGGAAATAACTTAACTGGAGCGCGAAATTCATTCCGCGCGGACACCCTCTAACACACCGACGGTCACAGACCGCGGCTACATTTCATCAAAATGCCCATATCTTCTTCCCTTCGACGTCCAATGTTCACCCTCGGATGTACGATATTCTTTTCCGCCGCGCTTGGCCACGCCGCCGAACAATCCGATTTCTACCACCGCGAAGAAATCCCACTCCCACCTGGCGAGACCATGGAAATCAGCTCTATCGCGTTGATGCCGGACCAAAAAGTCGCCGTCACCACCCGCCGCGGCGATTTGTGGATTTGCTCTGGTGCTTACGGCGATGACCTGAAAAAAGTCAGTTGGAAGAAATTCGCCCAAAACCTTCACGAGCCACTCGGAATGTTTTACAAAGACGGCTGGCTCTACCTCACCCAGCGCCCTGAAGTCACCCGCATCAAAGACTCCACCGGCAGCGGCGTGGCGGATACTTTTGAAACGATTTGCTCCGAATGGGGCATCAAGGGCGATTACCACGAATACGCCTTTGGAAGCACGCCCGACAAAGAAGGAAATATCTGGGTCGCCCTTTGCCTAACAGGCTCCTTCACTGCCGAGTCCAATTGGCGCGGCTGGGTCGTCCGCGTCACGCCTGACGGGAAAATGATCCCGACTTGTTCCGGCATCCGCTCACCCGGTGGCATCGGTTTCAACGCAGAAGGCGATGCGTTTTTCATGGATAACCAAGGCGTCTGGAACGGCTCCTCCTCCCTCAAATGGCTCAAGCCCGGCTCCTTTCAAGGCAATCCCATTTCTAACAAATACGCCGCGCTCGCCAACCTCCCTGCCCCACCTGAGGTTTCGGATAAATCCCGCATCCTCATTGAGCGCACCAAGCACCCTGAGTTCATCCCGCCGGCCGTCATTTTCCCCCACGGGAAAGTTGGCCAATCGCCCACCGGCATCGCCTGCGACACAAGCGGCGGAAAATTCGGCCCTTGGGAAAAACAACTCTACGTCGGCGAGCAAACCCACTCCCAAGTCCAGCGCGTCTGCCTAGAAAAAGTCAAAGGCCTCTATCAAGGCGCCGTCTTTCATTTCCTCGAAGGCTTCGAAGCGGGAATCATCCCGCTCCGCTACGATAACGACACAGGCGTCATGTTCGCAGGCGGCTCTAACCGGGGCTGGGCCTCTCGCGGCAGCAAGCCATTCACTTTCGAGCGCGTCAAATGGACTGGAAAAACACCGTTTGAAATTCTAACAATGACTGCTAACTCAGACGGCTTTACCCTGAATTTTACCGCTCCTGTCGATCCAGCGAGTGCCGGCAATCCCGCCAGCTATGCCATGAATGCCTTCACTTATATTTTCCAATCGGACTATGGCAGCCCAGAAGTCGATCAGGCCACCCCGAAAGTCACCGCTGCCGAAGTCTCTCCTGATAGAAAATCTGTGCATTTGAAAATCGACGGGCTTGTTCGTGGACATGTCCATCATCTCACCGCCAATGCCGTGAAATCCGGCACAGGGGATTCCCTGTGGCACCCTGAGGCTTGGTACACTCTAAATGAGATTCCAAACTAACGGATCGCGGAATTCATTCCGCTTCTTGTATGCACCCAGCGCCAGCGACGCTGCGCACTCTTTCTGTTATAGCCATTCAGACTTGCGAAATAAATTTTGCGGTCCATAAAACTCACTTCGGCCGATACACCGTCATCTTCCCGGCCACCTGCGTTTTTAGACTCATCTTCCGGAAACCTACCCGCTTGTTCCCACTGAAATTCTGCTCCGCTACGGTGAACATGCCATTCCTTTCGGGCGTCATCACCACCGCCGTGTGGTGGCTGCCGGTGATTACCGTGATGCTCTTCTCGCGGAATCTAGCATGCTCAAATTCTAAAATATCCCCCGGTCGGATCTGCTCACGCGCCGGATTCACCACCTTGCCCCACACCCTCAGGTCCCAGCCGGGGCGGCTCTTTCTTGCCGCTTTCATCGCCTCATTCGCCAGCGCCCAGCACTGACCGTCACCCACTTTTCTGCCTTTGTTCCGCTTGCAGAATTCCACCATCGCCGTCGTCGATCCTCGGTGATGTGAAGAGGTAGGCAAACTCATCTGCACCCTAGGTTCACAGGAAACAACGGCTAATGAAATCAGTATTTGGATCAATCTCATCTCAGTGAAAATAACCATTCACCCGCGATTCGCAATCTCTGCGTCTTTCCATTCAGCACTTCAAAATCCACCCTCGCATTTCGCAGCCTATCTGATTTCCTCAATCTCAACATGCCCACCTTCATTGCCAACGCCGATTACGAGGAAAAAGACAGCGACCCCATCAAACTGGAAGCTGGAGACGAAGTCACCGTCGGAGCGGCCGACCACGCCTGGCCCGGCTGGGTCTGGGCACTGGATCGCGATGGCAACGATGGCTACGTGCCCGAGCAAGTCCTCGAGCCGCTCAGTGAAGGCCGCTATGCCGCTATGGAAGACTACGACCCCACCGTGCTCACGATCAAACGCGGCGACCGCATCGAGTCACTCAAACAAATCCACGGCTGGCACTGGTGCCGCAACGAACGCGGCGAACAAGGCTGGGTTGGCGGCTATCTGCTGAAGCCAGTTTGAGCGGTGACACTGGCATTTCTGCCTATTCTTCTACCCGCCCGAGCGCCCGCCCAACCTAACAAGCCGCTCTCACCGCCCGAAGAAACTTTCGTAAAAAACTTCCGCCGTCACCCTATTTCCTAACCGCGTGGGGTGGCTGCCGTCTTCTATGAAAAGCTCTTTGCCGCGACCCGCATTCATTTCGCGTTCCCAGGCATCTCCGGCGTGGACGACGACCATTCCACCGCAGTTAGTGGCAGCGGCTTGATAGCCTTCACGGATGCGAGCAGTCATGGCGTGGAAATCATCATGGCGGAGGCTTCTATCACCATCGCGGCGGCCCCACGTCTGATAGAGAACGGCGATGGCTCCGGCTTGGCGGGCTTCACTAACAAGTTTCCGCAGCGGAAGATACATCGTGGCGGCGCGCTTTCTTTCCGGCAGCGCAGGAATCTCGCTATATTCCTGGAAGACGATAATATCCCATTTTCCTTGGCGGATTTTGGTCAAAGTCGGCTCGTAAGCGGCGTGGCGGGAGAGCGTCCAACCGCCAAAGGTGGAATGTCCGGTCCGAACAGATTTGCCATGCACGGCTGCTGCTTTTTCAAATGCCTTGGGCACGCCAAAACTGTAACTGTTTCCGACAAATAGCACCGCCAACTTGGGACTCCTGCGGACGCGTTCCGCGAGTACGAGGCGAGGATCTTTCCCGCCGTTAGCTGGCGGGAGCGGGGGCTGTGTGGAGCAGGCGGCGAGGCCGAAAAAGCTGAGGACGCAGGTGAGTTTCACAATGGATAGAAAAGAAAATTTCACGCTCGTGGATGGGCAGTGTCGTAGGCTTGCTTGAGGCGTTCCTTGGTGACGTGGGTGTAAATCTGGGTGGTGGAAAGCGAGGCGTGTCCGAGCAGGGACTGCACGCTGCGAAGATCGGCCCCAGCATCTAACAAATGAGTAGCAAAGCTGTGCCGCAGCTTATGGGGGCTGATCGCGAAGGGGATGCTGCTGTGTCTCAAATACTTTTTCAATAGCTGATCCACCGCCTGTTGGGTGATGCGAGTGAGGCGTTTGCTGAGGAACAGCGGGCCAGAAGTAATGGCGGCGGCTTGGCGGTATCGCTGGATCGCGTTAATCGCCGGACCTCCCACAGGGACCATGCGCTCCTTCGAACCTTTTCCCATAATTCTAACCGTCTCGCCGATGAAGTCGATGTTTCTCACATCGAGTGAAAGCAGTTCGGAAATCCGTAGCCCGCAGGAGTAGAAAAGCTCGAGGATGGCAGCATCGCGCAGAGGCAGCCATGACGGGGATTTCGCGTCGATGGGAAGTTTCAGCGGCATGCCTAGCAGCTCGTCGATTTGAGTGACGGAAAGAATGACCGGCAGGCCGCGCTCGGGTTTCGGCAGCAGCACTTCCGCCACCGGGCTGTGGGCGAGACCACGGCGGAGGACGAGGAATTTATAAAACGAGCGCAGCGCGGCGAAGCGCAGGCGGATGGTGGCTCGCTTAAAACCTTGTTTCATCAACGCGAAAAGATAGTCGCGGAAATCGTCACCCACGGCAGAGCGCCAACCGGTGAACTGCTCGCCGCGCCATTTCTGATAGGCCGCGAGCGCATCCTGATAGTTCGCCAGCGTGCGTGGTGAAGCGCTTTTTTCCGTGGCCTGAAAAGTGAAAAAAGCAATCTCGTCACTATCGATCATCGGCGGGAGATTAGCTTCCGCTTTACTGATTACCAAGCGAATAGGGTGAGAGGGCGGGTTATGTTGACCTTAAGATCCCATGGGAAAAGAAATCGATTTTTCCGCAGTGTTCAGGGTTGAGTCGGCTTGCGGAAGGGTGATCCCGCTTGTCATCGCTGAGGAAATGTAACTAACTTCGCTCCACGGTGCGGCGATTTCAATTCTGGATGGCAATTTTGATTTGCTGGGTGGCTTGGGTGACTCCAGGCCAGGGCCAGTCGCTGCCCGAGTGGCTAACAAAAAACGGTACGCCGAAACCGCCGAAACCGCCGGACTTTGGAATTTCGGATGAGGATGGATTTTTCATTCACGATGCCGGGGCATTCAAGCGGATCTCGGATCGGCTCCGGAAGCTGGAAGCGGAACACGGATACAAGATCTATCTGATGGTGAAGCCGGTGCTCATTGGCACCAGCGCCACCGAGCTGGCAGCACAACTCCGGCAAGCTTGGCTACCGGATGGTAATGGCTTGGTGGTGGTTTACGAGGCGGATGGACGGAGCCTCGGGATCGGGCGCACGCTCGATCTTCCTCACGATCCGAAGAGCCCCGATGCGCTCATTCCGACCCATGAAACAGCCGCCCTGATCAACCGTGCGATCGATGCGGTGGACGCAAAGCTCGCTCCCGATGCTTACATCGAAGATCTAACGGAAAAACTGATCGAGGAGTGCAACAGCTATTTCAAACTGCTAGAAGCACCCATTCCCACAGGACGGTGGATCAGAATGGGCCTACTGTTAGTAGGGGCAATGACTCTGCTAGGGCTCATCACTCTCGTTGGAGGCTGGCTACTGAGACACTCGCCGATGGCAGAGGTGCAAAGTTTTCGTTTCCCGGTCGTGGACCGACCTGAGCGTCTGGGCGCACCCTGCGGTGCGAGCGTCACAGCACGTCGCTTCGGAGGTCCGCCGGCAAAGCGCGCTTGATCCCAGGCTTTCGGACCGGCAGGTGATGCGGCAGAATCGCGGAAAAAAGGTGCACAAGTGGAAAGGCGGACAAGGCGAGGATCACTCCCAATGCGATAAAGCCGACGATGAAATTGCTCACCGACATCGCCCCCACGCCCGGCAAAGTCATTTCCGCCTTCTCCAAAAACGCAGGAACCGGCAGGTAGAGGTGATCGATGAGCCACTGCCCGAGGCGGATCTGCGCATACCAAAATGGCACGTTCGTAAATGGATTACTGATGAAACACGCGGCCATGGCGAAAGGCACATTCACTTTGAAACGCATCGCCAAGATCGCGGCAAAGATCGACTGTGGGATCATCGGCATCATCGAAAAAAACAAGCCGATCGCTAGCCCGGAGGCCACCGTATCGCGGCAAGGGACCCAAAGACTGCGATGAAAGAGCGGTTTGGAAATCTTTTGCCACCATGGGCGGTGCCGGAGCTTCTTGTGGCGGAGCGCACGAAATGCCCGCCGGACAATGCGGAGGTAATGGACTTTCATGCGGGGTGATTCACGCCCACACCGTTCGCCGTTGTCGCGTAAGAATCAACCGCAATTGGCTTGCTCATCGCTTTCCCTTTAAGCAGCTTTCCTGAAGTTTCACCATGCATCCTTGGCAAGCACTCATCCTCGGCGTGATCGAAGGGATCACCGAATACCTCCCTATCAGCTCCACCGGTCATCTCATCGTGGCACAACGCCTGATGGGCATCGGCACCGGCGGAGTGGAATCCAAGGCTGCGGCGGATGCCTTCGCCGTCTGCATCCAAGGCGGCGCGATCCTCGCGGTGCTGGGGCTATACTGGAAACGTGTGCTCCAAATGATTCAAGGAGTGCTCGGTAAAAATCCCGAAGGCCTGAAACTTGCGATCAACATCATCGCGGGATTTATTCCTGCGGCAGTCATCGGCTTCGTTCTCAGTCACAAGATCAAGGAGCACCTCTTCGGCATCTGGCCGGTAGTCATCGCGTGGATTCTCGGCGGCATCGGCATTCTAGCAGTTTCTTGGTGGAACCGGAAGAAATCCTCACAGACTCGCGGTGCCGAGCTTGGTGAACTCACGCTCAAGATGGCTCTTATCATTGGCTTGTTGCAATGCGTGGCGATGTGCCCCGGCACTAGCCGTAGCCTTATGACCATCTGCGGCGGATTACTCGTCGGTCTCTCGATCCGCGCAGCAGTGGAATATTCATTTCTGCTAGGTGTACTCACTCTCACTGCTGCCACCGCCAAGGATGCCATTGATAAAGTCAAGGAAGTGGAGCAATACAACCATCTCTTCGGCGGCACCAAGTTAATGATCCACGAATATGGCATGGTGCCGATGGCGATCGGCATCGTCGCGGCAGCAATCTCTGCGGCCATTGCAGTGAAATGGTTAGTAACCTATCTTCAGAGTCACGGTCTATCAGGGTTTGGCTGGTATCGCATCGGCCTCGGTCTGATCATCGGCAGCCTGATCGTGGCTGGCACAATTGCTGCCTAACAAAGTCGAATCATGTCCTTGATAAACTGGCCCCACAGGAACAAGAGGCCACGTTTCGAGTATTGAAAATTTCCGTCCCCTGCGAGCTGGATGATTCCCGCTGCTAGATTGTGTTCCACTTGCTGGCGCATCTCCGCTTCCACACCATCCTCGACCTGCTCGGGATCCGGCATGCGCAGGCGATCAGATGTTACTTTCACCCGATCCAGATAGACGTGGTGATCTTTGAGGATTTGGTGAAAACAACTTCGCTCGCATGGCACATGGTTCCAGCGCACGTTCGGTGGGCATTGGAGCGTGGGAGCGAAGGGAAAATTCGTCGTGCGCCAGATTTTCCCATCGTCATCATGCGATGTGATCGTGATGAAAGCGAAGGCCACGTTGCTTTGTTCGCAAAGACACACCGCCGCGATGGCGCGCTCTTCGGGATGCCAGAAAAGCCGGAAAAACTGCTTCATCCCCGCCCATTCCCAGCCGCAATCCGAGACATGTTCAAAGCCTGCTTCCTCCATCGCTGCCGCCGCTTCGGCCGCGTTTGGGAAAAACGAAGGGTTTGGAATTTTTCGATACCGCAGCCGATTGTTAAGCGGTAAGCGCATCTGGCGGATGCGTGTGAGCAGCTCGATCCACGGCAAAAGAAACCAAAGCGCCACGCCGAGCAGCCCGCCCATCCATTTCCCCGTGACGAAATAGAACAGGCAGAAACTCGCCCCTAACAAAGTGAACGCGCCGAGTTTCCGAAGACAATTCACCCGCGACGAGCGCAGTGCCACGGCGAGAAGCAGCAAGCCAATGACGGTTAGGGATTCACGCATGGGAATGTCTGCAAATAGCGGGTGGGAAAAATATCACTCCCCATGAGTTCCACCGTTCCCGAAACCGCGCAAGTGCTTGTTTTTTATCTGCCACGGTTTCACACCCAAGCTTGGCCCAAAAGCTCCTTCAAGCGCTCTGGATCACTGGCCGAGGTCTTCGCCACAAAACCCCGCGCATGGGCGAAATGCACGTCCTCGCATTCCGCGATCCGCGTAAAATCCAAGCGCGGATTGTCATTGTGCCGGGAGAGGCCGAAGCCCTTGCCGCGCCGGTCCGGATAGACCAAGCCTGCCACTTCCGTCATCGTCGGATGCGAGTCGATGAACCGCGCCAACCCCGCCGACGAATCGTCCGCCAGTGGCTCCTCACGCGGCATATAAAGCACCGTGAAACCCCCATCCGGCGTGGCGATCCTCCAGAACTCCCCGACGTCCCCGATGTAATTCAGCCGCGTCCGCAGTGTTTTGACGTAATTTAAAAGATCTTCTCCGATCCAGCGCATGACTTCCCACAACGGCTCACCCGGTTTCAGTTTCGCCACTTGAGCGAACCTCCGCAGTAGCGTCGTGTCGATAGGTGAATTCAGTTTGAAAAGTGTCTCGCGCTCCACCCCCAGCCACCGCGCCGTGTCCACCGGCCCGCGCGTGTCGAACCATTCCGCTGGCTCCAGCCAATCGCAAAACGCCCGTGCATCTTCGTAAATCCCGAGATGCTGTAAAACCAAACTCAGCGAACACGTCGGCGGGTGATCCTTGGGAAACTGATGGTGATCGAAATTTCCCCGCTCCGGCGCATGCTCGTGACCCACATCCACGACCGCCGTGGAAACGTCTGCTAGATCATCTGGAGTCGGCTCACGGCGCACGATGGCCACCGGGTTTTCAGCGAGTAGAAGACAACAAGCGAGGAACTCGTCCTTATGCGAGCCGCCGGGGTGGGTGAGGATTTGAGAGAATTTCATGGGGAAGGCAACTGCACGATGCCGCAATCTCACTTCACGATTGGCGGCGGAGTGGAGGCTTGTTTCTCCGGGTGTCCGGCGATGAGCTGGGCTAACAGCTCTCCATTCTGCGGGAGGACGGTGAGTCGTGCGCCGCTGCTGACGACTTTCTGTGTCTCCAAAATTTCGAACATGGCTTCGGAAACTTCGTGGTCTTGGGAGATTTTCTGGAGCGACTCACCCACGATCTGCGGGCGGATGGCGGCAGCTTTGGCAAACTCGACGGCGGCTTGGCGTTCGGCGGTGCTCGTGATGATGCTCACTTGGTTCGCGCCGTCCTGTTTGATGGCAGAGGTGACCTGGCGCAGGCGGTTCACCACTTTGCTCTCGATCTGGCGAATCATGCCGATATCGCGGAAGTGGACTTTCCGGATGTAGATGGAGCCGAGTTTGTAGCCCCATTCGTGGGATTTTGGCGAGACCTCATTGCGCACCGTATCGCTCATGGCGTGGCGGTTCACCATCATGGTGCTGAGCGGCATGTTACTGAGACAGCGAACGGCGGAGTTACTAACGTTAGCGGATAGAGAACCGCGGGGATCGGAGTTTTTAAACAGATAGGCGACGGGATCACTGATGAACATTTCGTGCCAAATGCCGATGCCCATGGGCGCACCTTCCTCGGAGTTCACGGGCTGGCTGCGGAGGTATTCTTGATCTAACCGCATGTCGAGCACGTGACATTGACCGAGCCAATTTACGATGAAAGCAGCGGGGCCGAGTTTAAATAACAGAATATGCAGGCCGGGCTCATCAATCGTAGCTAACACTTTCCCGAAGAGCACATAGACGTTGCACTGGCGCTCGCTCACAATGGCGTAAAGGCCGAGCATGCGACAAATACCGAGAAAAAGCGGGAAGCCGATGGCGCAACCCACGAAAGAAATAAAGGTAGCGATAATGAAATTCATTTTTTGGATTCTACGAAGACTTGATGGGCTTTATCAAAAAGCGAGAGGCGGACGTTGCGAATGTAGGCGCGGAGGGCCTCCGGGCCGTGACGTTTCAAATCGGCGAGTTGTTCAGCCAGGCGGACGAGCGGCTCAACCTCCGCCTGCGCTTTGAGCGTTTCGATTTCCACGGCGCGCCGGGACTGGACGATTTTTTGATCGGCAGAGGCCTGAGCGAGGCTGATGTCGGAGGAAACTTGGTTGTAAGCAGTGTTAATCGCGGCGAGGGCGGACTCCACTTCCGGCGGCGGATCGATGCTGGTGATGAGAGTGGCATCGAGCACGATACCGTAGCGGGCGGCCGAGGATTGGCATTCCATGTCCATGTGCTCGTTCAGATCGCGGAGGTTTTTCCGGAGATCATTGATAGAAATGCCGATAACGGCGGCGCTGTTAGGGGTGCCGTCTTCGTTGAGTGCTGCGGGAGCTTCGAAGTTAGCGATGCGCTCACGCAGCACGGAAACGAAGTATCCCATGACATGAGCATAGGGATTTTTAATGCCGAACATGAAGGCATAGAGATTGCGCTCAGAAACGCGGTAACGGATCTGGCCGGTGAGCCCGGTGTTGAGCTGATCCTTGGTGACGGCATCGAGCATCGTGCCATTATAATTCGCGGAACCATCTTCGGGATCCCAAGCCATGTTCACCGTCTCAGTGGCAATTGACATTTTCCGAACGCGCTCCCAAGGCCACTTGAAATACGGACCCCCGGGCGGGATCACGCGGACTTGCGGATAAACGTAGCGGTTTTTTTGATCGGGATTGAGCGAATCGGAAATCGGGTCGTCCAGCGTGGTGAGATTGCCCACTCGCTCAGCGCGCCCAAAGCTGGTTTTCACTGCACGCTCATTCTGGGCGACGGTGTAAATGCCGGCCACGAGGTAGCGCATGGCAAACCAGAGAATGAAACCGAAAATGCAGCCGAGAATGATAGACATGGGGAAATGAAGTGGACTAGGGGCAAGCTCCCCGGTAGGGCGGGAAATAACAAGAAAGATCGTCCAATGGAAACATCGCCGTCATGTGACGAAAGTTTCACACAGTCCTGTTTGAAAAATTGCGCTCCATCCTACAATCCACGTCCGTGCATTATTCGGATGGCCATTTTACTACTCCTCTAAGACTCTTTGTGACGAATTTGTCACAATTGACGCCTTGGGGAATTGGGCACATGCCAATACCAAGCGTGCGTGTGTCGCAATTGTCACAATTCCGTCACACAAACTCCAACCAATAATGCAATCCATGAACAACATCAAACGAGCCGTCCTCGCCAGCAGCGTGATTGGCTGCCTGTCCGCCCAAGCCGGAACCGAGCCCGCCGCCACCACTGATTCCACGACTTCATCCAGCACTGCCACTGGCTTGTTGGTTGGGAAATTCCCCGGTGATACCGCTTGGGACAAAGCCTGGTCCGCCTTCACGCTCTATAAAGACGACAATAATCAGATTCTCCAAGAATTCTCGCTCCAAGGGCGTTTGCAGGTCCAATATGCCGATGGACATTCCGCAAATGGACACTTCGATGTTCAGGACTACAAAGACGCTGGCAAAGACGGCGTTTGGGACGACAAATTTGATGTGCGCCGCGCCTACTTGGGATTCAAATCGAAGTGGTTCCAGAACTGGAAGTTAGAAGGTCAAATCGACGTAAACACCAACGCCCCCGTTGGTGCGAAATTCCCCTATGCATCCGTCGATGACTACCGCCTCTACAAAGATATTTACGATCTCTATCTTACCTATGTGGCCTCAGACGCTCTGAATATTTCTATTGGTAAGCAGGAAATCAAACTCTCCCGCGAACAGGAAATTTCCTCTAAGGAGATCGTGACCTTTGAGCGCAGCTTGGTCACTAACATGCTTCACGCAGGAAACCTCACGGGTCTCTGGGTGAACGGTAAAGGAATTCAAGAACATTGGCTATACGACGTGGGTGTTTATGCAAACAATCAGGTCCCTGAGTTTTCTGAATTCGATGCTGGCGTGCTTTTCCTAGGCAAGGTCGGTTATGATTATTCTGCAGAATCCAAACTGGACTCAGCCATCGTCTCCTTCCGTTACGAGCACAATTCGGACCCTGGTTATCAGTCGGCAGTGGATAGTGTTTACTATGGGTATGGAAAAGCTCCAGCTTTCACGGATGCGATCTGTCTGTCTAACGACATTATTCAAGGCCGATTCGGTCTAACAACAGATGTCCTCTACGGTTTCGGCTACTCCGGAAACGCAGAGCAGAACGGCAAAAATGTCGCCGTCGATCAAGCGGACGTGTTTGCTATCAACATCATCCCGACGTATTTCATCGCGGATGGTCTCCAGCTTGCAGGACGCATTCAGTATGCCACGAGCCCTGACGACGTAAATGGACTTAAACTTGGAAATCGCTATGAAGGTGTCTCCCCTGACTACAAAACTTCGGGTTCCAAAAAGGGCCAAAGAGCGTCTGATGCCTCCGGTGACGGCTACGTCTCGCTCTATCTGGGCCTGAACTATTATATCTACGGAAACAAGCTCAAGATCATGAATGGTCTGGAGTATTCCCATCTCGCTGGCGGCGACTATGAGGGAACTACCTTCCTCTCTGGCCTCCGTATGTCCTTCTAATTTGTCACCAATAAACCTAACGAAATATAAACTAACATGAAAATCATCACCACACTCTTTGCAACAGCCGCCATGCTTTCCATGGCCAGCGCGCAAACACTCAGCATCAAAGGCTCTGACACCCTCGGCGCCAAGCTTGTTCCTCAACTCGCGGAAGGCTTCAAAGCCGCCGGTAATGGTGGCGTGAAATTTGAAATCGCCGCCGAAGGTTCCACCACCGCTTTCCCTGCGTTGGCTAACGGCACTGCGCAGATCGGCATGTCTTCACGCAAGGTGAAAGATGACGAGCGCACTTTCTGCCGGACCAAAGGCATTTATCTCAAGGAACACCCCATTTGCCACGACATGATCGTCGTGATCGTTAACAAGAACTCTCCTCTTGCCAAGCTCACCAAGGACCAAATCGCCAAGGTCTTCACTGGCCAGATCAAGGATTGGTCGGAAATCGGCGGCACTCCCGGCCCGATCTCGATCTACACGCGGAACACTTCATCCGGCACCTACAAGGATTGGCAGAAGCTCGCCATGGGCGGTCGCGACTACCCATCCAGCTCGCTGAAAATGGCGGGTAACGAACAAATCGCCCAAGAGGTCGCAAAAAATAAGAATGGCATCGGTTATGTCGGGCTTGCTTATTCGAAGACCGCTGGCACCAAGGCAATCACTGTCGATGGCGTGGAGCCAGTCGCCGCAAATGCCAAGAAATACGCTTACGCTCGTGAGTGCTATCTCTACGCTCCTGAAAAGCCGAGTGCCGAGGCTGAGGCATTCATGAAATATGTAGAGTCAGACGCCGGACAAAACATCGTCCGCAAGGTCGGCTTTATTCCTGTGAAGGACCTGTAAAAGGATCTTCTCTGTTTTCGGTTGCTATGGAATGAGCATCGCAGGCTCGCTTGCGATGCTCATTTCCTTGTCTAACACAGCCGAGTAACTTACACCCCATTTATAACTCATGTCGCAGGAAGAAATCTCATTGAGTCCCTCTCATCATCGCTTCCAAAAGCGGGGATTTTCCTGTGAGAAAGCGATCAAATATTTCTTCGCTTCTAATGCCGGTCTGACCATCGTCATTCTGGTGCTTATCACCATTTTCCTGCTTAAAGAAGGCCTCGGCTTTTTCCCAGGATATCAGCGAGAATTGGAGGTCTATCGCATCGCCGGCCTCGAATTCGTGGATATTTCACGAAAAAATCTCACCGCTCAAGAGCAGCTTACCAGTGTCCTGAACCGCGCCTATTATGCCGAAATCAACGGGCAGGCCGCGCGTGAAATGAAGCGCTCGAAAGAGGCGAGCGCACTCTTCAATGCCTACTCTGAGCAGACCGGCCCCACCCGAGATCTCGTTGTCAACAACTCCCAAGCTGCCAGCGATCCGAAATCGGAAATGCTTGCCATACTCAAGACGAATTTTGAAAAACAAAAAGTCAAAGCACTCGCCTCGCTGCCCGCCACCCCGCACTTGGAGAAAAATGAGCGGGCTGACCTAATCGAATCCATCCGCACACGTGCAGTCGATTCCACCGAAGATCCGCCCCTAGTCGCCGCGCTCGCTGCGGAGTTGGCTGCCGCGCAAGAGAAGTATGCGGTGCCCTTGCAAGGCATGCGTGCCACGATCGACAGCTTTTCTTCCGCTGGCTCTGAGCTCAGCTCGCTCGTCTCGGAAATGACGGAATCCGTCACTGCCACTAAGGAGAAGATTCAAGGCGCGGATATCCTTGAAAAAGACCGTAAGACCCTGCTTGCCGCCGCTGCCAGTGCCAAAGATCTTGCCGAACGCGAAAAACTAACATCTGAGGCCACTGCATCACTCGCGGAAAAACCCGATGTGGAAGGGCCGATCCAGAGGCTCATGGAGCGCCGCGCGGACTGCGTCAAAGCTCACCAAGCACTTCAGAAAACCACCGGCGGCATCCTTGCCCAGCTACCCGAAAATCTGCGACAGCCCGATGCCAGACGCCTGCTGAAAGTAGCTCGTGCCACTTGGCCTCTCTTCATTGCGGATCTCGAAAAAACTCCCGCCGCCATCCATGCTTGGAAATATGACGCGCCCGTCCCGCTGACTGCGGCAATCTCGTCATTCCTAACAGGAAAAGACTGGGTCACTGGTGGCGAATGGCAGGACTTCTACGGGATACTTCCTCTAGCAGCAGGCTCTTTAATGATCGCTTTGGTCGCCCTCATCATCGCCATCCCCAGCGGCATCGGTGCCGCAGTTTACGTGAACCAATTCGCTTCGCCTCGCGAGCAAGGCATCATCAAGCCCGTCATCGAATTCATTCAGGCGATTCCCTCCGTGGTGCTCGGCTTTATCGGCATCCTCGTTTTCGGCACTCTGTTACGGGACATTTCCACCTGGGATTCGCTGCAATGGATTCCTGGATTCCCGATTGAAGAACGGCTGAATATTTTCACCGCAGGCTGCCTGCTGGCGCTGATGAGCATTCCCACGATTTTCTCCCTCTCGGAAGATGCGATCAACAACGTGCCATCCGCTTATGCCGAGGCCTCGGAAGCACTTGGCGCTTCACGCTTCCAGACCACTTTTCGCGTGGTCGTCCCCGCCGCGTTTTCCGGTGTTCTGGCAGCCGTTCTGTTGGGGCTGGGCCGTGTGATCGGTGAAACAATGGTGGTCCTTCTCGTCGCCGGTAACCGGATCAAGATCCCCGACTTCAGCAGCGGGCTCAGCACGTTTTTCCAACCCTGCCACACGCTCACAGGCATCATCGCCCAAGAACTTGGGGAGGTGCCACTCGGCAGTGTCCATTATCGCGCGCTGTTCGTTGTCGGTATTCTGTTATTCGCCATTGTCCTCGCGATCAATGCCACCGCGCATCATTTCGTGAACAAAATGAAGCACTAATCTATCATCCGCATGTTTGATCCCAAAAAACTCATTCGCAAAGGTCTCCCCAAAGGGCACTTCAAGGATGCGGCCGTGCGGTCCTTGCTCGCCGGAGTCACTTACCTTGTTGTCATCATCGCCGCGCTGTTATTCGGCAAGATCATCGTTGATGGTGCGCCCGTCCTCTTCAAAGCAGAGGCTCCATTTGTTGACTTCGAGTTCCTAACGGCGAAAAACGAAACGCTGCACGTCTTCGATGACGCGCTGGGCAATCGTCACCAGCTCCCGGCTGCTGCATACAGCGCCTACTTGGACAAGCACCCGGGGGAAGGGATTTTTAATGAGCAAACTTTTTCCTATTCCGGTGGTGGCATCGCTGGACCGATCGTTGGCACCGCCCTTCTAACCATTGGCTCGATGATTTTGGCATTGTTCTTCGGCATTTGCGCGGCGATCTATCTCTCCGAGTATGCGAAACAAAGCCCGTTCATCCACGCGGTCCGTCTCGCCATCCTGAACCTCGCGGGCATTCCATCCATCGTCTTCGGCCTCTTCGGTTTCTCTGTATTCGTGCTCGCCGTGCCGATTATCACCTCGACGCCAGCCGACCGCTCACTTCTCACTTTTCCACTGTTTTTCGGAAACTATTTTGTGAGTTTTCAAGGCTGGAATTCCTCGCTCATGGCGGGTTGTGCGACCTTGGCCTGCATGATTCTACCTGTTATCATCACCGCCTCAGAAGAATCCCTACGCGCCGTGCCTCAAGGATTCCGCGATGCATCGCTGGCGATGGGAGCCACCCGCTGGCAGACGATCCGCAAATGCGTGCTGCCGTTTTCCCTCCCCGGCATTCTAACATCTTCACTCCTCGCCATCACCCGCGTGGCCGGTGAAACGGCACCGATCATGTTTACCGCCGCAGTGGCCGCCAAAGACGATCTTCCATGGCAAGGTCTGAAGAGCCCGTTTGATCTTCTCTCTTCGCAAGTTCAAGCGCTGCCCTATCATATTTACACCCTCGCCGCCCGCATTCCGAGTTCCGAATACACCCAACGCGCCCAGTATGGCTCGGTTTTTGTTTTCTTAGTTCTCGTCGCCTTCCTCTCTGCAGGCTCAATGATTCTTCGCAGCAAACTCCGGGCAAAACTCAAGTGGTAACCATGACCAGCGCGATCCAAATCCAAAACGTATCATTTGCTTACAACACCAAGCAAGTGCTGCACGACGTGAGTATGGACATCCCCGCCCACCAAATCACCGCATTCATCGGGCCGTCCGGTTGCGGAAAATCCACCCTGCTGCGCTGCTTCAATCGGATCAATGACCGCATCCCGGGCGCACGGATCACCGCCGGATCCATCAAAGTCCACGATATAGATATCAATCGCTCCGACATTGATCTCCAGGAACTCCGTCGTCAGATCGGCATGGTGTTCCAAAAGTATAATCCATTCGCAAAATCCATCTATGAAAACGTTGCATTCAGCCTGCGGGTGGCCGGTCAAAACAAACGCGCCACATTGGATGAAATCGTCGAGAACGCTCTGAAAAGCGCTGCACTCTGGGACGAAGTGAAGGATCGCCTGCACGCCAGTGCCTTCGGTCTATCAGGTGGCCAGCAACAGCGGCTCTGCATCGCGCGGGCCATCGCGAACCAGCCGGAAATCCTCCTGATGGACGAACCGTGTGCCGCTCTTGATCCGCTTGCTACTTTGAAAATCGAAGAGCTGCTGATGGAACTTAAGAAAAAATACACCATCGTCATCGTCACGCACAACATGGCGCAGGCTACCCGATGCTCGGATAAAACCGCGTTCATGTATCTCGGGAAGCTCATCGAATTCGGGCCCACGATGCAGCTTTTTGAAAATCCGAAAGATCCACAAACAGAAGCCTACGTCACCGGCACTTTCGGTTGATCACTCCTACCGCCATGCATGTCACTTTGAATCCAACGGAAACCATCCAGCAGTTAGGCACCTCCGTTTCTGTGCGTGACTTGGATTTTAGCTACGGGTCATCACCCGCGCTGAAAGATATCAGCGTGGAAATCCCAGCAAAAGGAGTCACTGCGTTTATCGGTCCATCAGGTTGCGGAAAATCCACTCTTCTCCGCTGCATCAACCGGATGAACGATGAAATCCCCGGGACTCGAATTACCCGCGGAAAAATCGAGATTGGTGGCATCGATATCTATGACTCCTCAGTGGACGTGGTGAAACTGCGCCGCGATGTCGGCATGGTCTTCCAAAAGTCTAACCCCTTCCCCCGCAGCATCTATGAAAATGCCGCCTATGGCCTGCGCCTCCGTGGCGAACGCAATAAGACGGTCATCGACGAAGCGGTGGAAAAATCCCTCCAAGCCGCCGCGCTTTGGGATGAGGTGAAGGACCGCCTTCAAGAGTCCGCGCTCGGCCTATCAGGTGGACAGCAGCAACGCCTCTGCATCGCCCGCACTATCGCCGTGCAGCCCCAGGTCGTTCTGATGGACGAGCCCTGCAGCGCGCTCGATCCCATCGCCACGGTGAAGGTGGAAGAACTCATTTGGGATCTAAAACATGAATATACTTTCGTCATCGTCACCCATAACATGCAGCAAGCCGCGCGGGTGTCGGACAAGACAGCTTTCTTCTATATGGGCGAGCTGATTGAATTTGGAGATACTTCAAAAATTTTCAGCAACCCCCGCGTCAAGCAGACCGAGGATTACATCACGGGCCGTTTCGGTTGATTCCTTTCTATTCTCACGTAAGATTCCACCATGAACTCCCAGCATATATTCCGAGATTTCGACAAAGCGATCGATGCACTCAAAGGCGAAGTAATCACGATGGCCAGCCTTGCTCGGCAAAATCTGGAGCGGGCCATGAGATCATTGTTAGAGCGCGACATCGACCTTGCCCGCACTGTGATCGCTGATGATTCCGATGTTGATGATCTCGAGCGCAAGATCGATCAAGCCGGCATGGATATTCTCGTTAGATTTCATCCGATGGCGTCTGATCTTCGGCTCGTTATTACCTCCATGAAAATGGCCCACAACTTAGAGCGCATTTCCGATCACGCCGTGACCATCGCCAAACGCTCAAAGAAAATTTGCAAATCCAGCCCACTGGAAGAAGCCTCGCTGGCTGAGCCACTTTATTCCATGGCAGACTCGATTCTCCGCGATGCCCTCACGGCCTATACCGATTCCAATGCGGAACTTGGGGAAAGCCTGAAAGCGCGTGACAAAGAGCTGGACCAGCTTCACAAGCAAATGATCTCATCGCTCAGTGCTCGGTTAGAAGACTCAAACGGACGCGCTGAAAATCTGCTTCATCTCATTTTCGTCGCTCGCTCAATTGAAAGAATTGGCGACCTCGCAGTCAATATGGGCGAAGATGCGGTTTTCCTAGGTGAGGCCCGAGATATCAGACATGACCACCGCAAACCATCCAGCCAGAAGCCGACATTGCTAGGGTAGGCGTGGTATTTCTCTCGATGGGCGGGGCCTTTGGATAGCAGAGCCCCCACCCCAGCAACCGATGTGGCCGCTAGGCTGGAAAATAACGGCGAGGAAAATATGCCTTCCTCCGAAGGTCCGTGTTGCAAACCCACCTCGATCTATTCAAAAATCCCTACGAAGGCGAACTTGCTTCTCTCTCAAGCCACCCGGTAATCCATCAGATTAAAATCTAACAAAAATAACTTTTTATGTCACTGACCATCAAACCCAAGTCCGAATGCGCCTTTGATCAGATCTCCCTTGGAGAAGTGATGCTCCGACTTGATCCCGGTGAAGGCCGGATCCGCACCGCTCGCCATTTCACCGCTTGGGAAGGCGGGGGCGAATACAACACTTCACGTGGTTTGCGCAAATGCTTCGGTTATAAGACCGCCGTCGTTACCGCTTTCGTCGATAATGAAGTAGGTCACCTGGTTGAAGATTTCATCATGCAGGGCGGAGTCGCCACCGACTTTATCCAGTGGCGTGAGGACGATGGGATCGGCCGCAAGGTGCGAAACGGCCTGAATTTCACAGAGCGTGGCTTCGGCATCCGCGGCGCGGTGGGTAATCCCGACCGTGGCAACACCGCAGCATCCCAACTCAAGCCAGGGGACATCGACTGGGACCACATTTTCGGCAAGCTCGGCGTGCGCTGGTTCCACACCGGCGGGATTTACGCAGCCCTATCAGAAACCACTGCCGCTCTCACGGTGGAGGCAGTCAAAGCTGCTAACAAATACGGCACCGTCGTTTCCTACGATCTTAACTATCGGCCCTCGCTTTGGAAAACCATCGGGGGTCTTGAGAAGGCCCAAGAGGTGAACCGCGAAATCGCCAAATACGTGGATGTGATGATCGGGAATGAGGAAGACTTCACCGCCTCACTCGGCTTCGAAGTCGAAGGCGTGGACCACAACATTTCCGCGATCGAGTTAGATGCTTTCAAGGCGATGATCGAAACTGCAGTCAAAACGTTTCCGAACTTTAAGGTCGCTGCTACCACCCTGCGCGGCGTCATTTCGGCGACGGTCAACGATTGGTCCGCGATCCTGTGGCACGGCGGAAAATTCCACGAGAGCCGCAAATATCCTGGTCTTGAAATCATGGACCGGGTCGGCGGTGGCGATTCATTCGCATCGGGCCTACAATTTGGTTTTCTCGAGTTCAATGACGCTAAGAAAGCGGTGGAATACGGGGCCGCCCACGGTGCGCTCGCCTCGACCACTCCGGGCGACACCTCGATGGTCACCCGCAAAGAAGTGGAAAAGCAAATCGGCGGCGGCGGTGCGCGAGTCGTTCGATAAGGGATGCGACCAAAAAATCAACGCGTAGGCGGTGACGCAGTCCATGGTGCTTTGCACCCGCTCAGTTGACTCAAGCGAGGGCGAGCAGCTTGGCTTTCAATTGATCCTTCGTCACGCTGGCACCGACGATTTGATCTTTCACTTCACCATTTTTAAAGAACAAGAGCAGCGGGATCGAGCGCACGTTATATTTGACGGCCAGATCGCGGGCGTCATCGACGTTGACTTTCCCAACTTTCGCCTGACCTTCGAGATCGGTGGAAACTTGATCAATGATGGGGCCGATCATTTTGCAAGGGCCACACCACTCCGCCCAGAAGTCCACGAGGACGGGCAGATCGGAGTCGATTACTTCAGTTTGGAAATTTGCGTCGGTAAGTTTCAAAGCCATGCAAAGAGAGTGAACCAGATTCCCGAAACGTCAAGAGCCGCCCTGCTGAATGCGGGGCGGCTCTCTCAAAAAATTAACTCTCTTTGCGTTGGATCAACCTAATGGAAGACCATTTGCTGCAAAGGCGAAATAAAGGACGGCGGCTGCGAGCAGCGTATTGATGATAGGAAGAATCATAATAATGAGGGATTCAAAAGGTTATTCCATCAACTGCGACCATTCGCCTTTCTTGGCATTATCTTCTGCGTTAATCCAGATGTTAGCTGTTTTTAACTGCAAACCGAGAACGATTAGAGCGGCGGCAAAACCGACGATCGAAAGGATGTTAGCAAGTCCGTCATTGCCGACCTCCTCTTCTTCTTCATCCGCGACTTTAAGTGTTCCAGCCTGGGACGGTGCGGAGAATGAAGTGCCGAGAGGTTGAGTCGGGGGCTGAAGCTGTACGGTTGCCTTGGGGAGAGCAATGGTGGGGGCGCCGCCGGCAGGCCTTGGTGCAGCACCTGGAAGTACGGGAGAGGTCGGTGCACCCGACGTGGCCAAGCGAATCGTGGGGGCAGGTGCCATGGTAGGCGGGCCTGCGGTGCGAAGTGGAATGGTAGGAGCAGGTGAAGGCCGCAGTGCGCCGGGAACCGTAGCGGTTGGCGGTCCACCAGGAATGGGAGGTCTCACAGGAGGGGCCATCGGCACGGTGGCAGAGGGAACTGCCGGAGGCGCATCGGCCGCTTTCAAGGTGATACGAACCGTTTCCTTTTTGAGAGGAACGGTGGAGGTTTGCTTGGACGGAGCAGGTGGCTGGTTTTCGTTTTCGCTCATGCTGACGCAGGGTTTGATGGCTTTACGAGCTAAGTAAGACAACTTGCCTGCACCCTGTCAAACCTCAGCTTGGGATTTATTTTGATTCAAAATTTCCTCTCGCGGGGTGGAAAACTTTCCCACGATAAGATTTTTGATGTTCTTTCTCTCTCTCCGTGATTCCTATTTGCCCAGCAACCATGTCCGCAGAAAAGACCGCCATCACCCCCACCCGCGCCCACGATTTCCCTGAGTGGTATCAGCAAGTGATCAAAGCCGCCGATCTGGCCGAGAATTCGGAGACCCGTGGCTGCATGGTGATTAAGCCGTGGGGGTACGGGATTTGGGAGCTCATCCAACAGCAACTCGACCGCCGCTTCAAGGCCACTGGCCACCAGAACGCCTATTTTCCGCTGCTCATTCCGCTGTCATATTTGGAGAAAGAAGCAGAGCATGCCGAGGGCTTTGCGACTGAGTGTGCCGTGGTCACCCATCATCGGCTTGAGGTGGTGAAAGACCCGGTCACTGGTAAAACCAAGATGATCCCATCCGGCGAACTCGCCGAGCCCTATGTCATCCGGCCCACCTCGGAAACGATCATCGGGGCCGCCTTCGCCCGCTGGATTGAATCTTACCGGGATTTACCACTGCTCATCAATCAGTGGGCCAACGTGATGCGTTGGGAAATGCGTCCACGCCTCTTCCTCCGCACCGCCGAGTTCCTTTGGCAGGAAGGGCACACGGCCCACGAGACCCAGGATGAGGCGATCGCCGAAACCCGTTTGATGCACGCTCAATACGAAGAGTTCCTTCGCGAGCACCTTGCCATCCCTGTCATTCCCGGCGAAAAAACCGAAAACGAGCGCTTTCCCGGCGCTGACATGACTCTAACCGTCGAAGCGATGGTCCAAGATAAAAAGGCCATCCAGGCTGGCACTTCGCACTACTTAGGACAAAATTTTTCCAAAGCCCAAAACATCTCTTTCACCGGCCGCGATGGCACAGTGCAGCACGCCCATACCACATCATGGGGCGTTTCTACTCGACTTATCGGCACGCTCATCATGGCCCACTCGGACGACGATGGCCTCATCCTCCCCCCACGCGTGGCGACTCAACAGATTGTTATTCTGCCGATCGTGCCGAAGGAAGACACCAAACATGCCGTGCTCGACGCCTGCCAAGCCCTCGCCACCACTCTCCGGCACCAGACCTTTCACGGCGATCCGCTCCGTGTCCAAGTCGATACCCGCGACCTCAATGGCGGCGTGAAAAAATGGGAATGGATCAAAAAAGGCGTGCCCATCCGCATCGAGATCGGACCACGCGACATCGAAACCCTTAAAGTTTGCGTCCAGCGCCGCGACCAAGCGATTTCCGAAAAACAATTCTCAGACAAACAGGAGTTCATTCAAAGCGCGACTGATATTCTCTCAGAAATTCACGATACATTACTCGCCCGCGCCACCGCCTTCCGCGATGCGAACATCATTCCTACCGCCGATCTTGCAGAGTTCCATGCTCATTGGGCCACGGAAAATCCAGGCTGGCTTTGCACCCTGTGGGCGGGCACTCGCGAGCAGGAAGAGGAACTTTCGAAACAGCACAAAATCACCATCCGCTGCCTGCCGCTGCAAGGCACCAAGCTACCCGAAACTACCGGTCAATGTTTTCTAACCGGCTTAGAAACCACGGCTCGCGCCATCTGGGGCCGCAGCTACTAACCGATTTTTTAGACTATCTCAATTCGATGTCCTCGTGCATCGTTTTTCATCTTTACCCATTATTCTAACATTCGCAGTGGAGGTGAGGACAAGGTGGTGAAACTCGGTATCGTTACCGCTGAAAATACCTCCCATGTGTCATTGTGCGATGAATAAAGAACAGGCAACTGCGATTGCGTCTTGACCCTCTGATCGATGAACTTCAGTTCTCCGGCGAAATGACATTTGAACATGAACCCATCGAATGGGATGACGAGATCACCCTGTTGATCGACCGACTTGAAGAGAAGTCCGCAGAAGGCGGGTTGACGCGCCAAGAACGGGCGCTGATGGATGTGATCGAGACGGTACAGCTGCTTGATCCCGAAGGCGACGGCTTGCATGAATTCTGGCAGAGCGCACTCGACCACACACGCATCATCAATTCCTTCGACCTGGTTGGGTCCAGTGCGATGGTTGATGTGCTTAACGCCAGCCAGTGGTGCCAGACGCGGCATGAAGACCGTGACCAATACTCCGAGACGGAATCTGACTATCTCGCGACTATCGAAGAAGACCTCTATGAAGCCCTCAGTGAGCTGCCCGATCTAGTCGAAGAATTTGTCGAAGACGAGCTCACCGAGTAGGTTTGCACGCGAGTGATGTTCTCATGCGAATGGGTAATGACGCCAGTCAAAACGTCCGTTTGAAAATCGACTTCGCGCTTTTCTTCCGGAACAGGAGCGTGCCACTGCAGATTGAGGCGGCCCCGAAAATCCGACCACTCAATGGCTAAACTAAGCTATGGTGGAGGGATGCGGCGGATTGATAGGAGATCGTGGATGTTGATTCAAGGGTGAAGTGGCGAGGGACTCGAATTTGGGCTGATGGAGCGTAGGGCGAAGC
>JANYEC010000085.1 GCA_025363295.1 Akkermansiaceae bacterium | reverse complement strand
AGCGGCTGGCCGAAGGAGGTGAGGCGGGAGAAGTTCACGCCTGCCGGGCCGACGGTGGCGAGGGTGGTGCCGAGGAGGTCATTGAGGTGGTAGGTGATTTCCTCAGGCTTGCCGACGGGGTGGGAGGCGATGGGGATGCCGCCGCTGGGGTGGGACTCGATGATGTAGAGGGTGTCGTTGCGCTTGAGTAGGGCGAGGCCGTCCCAGAGGAAAGATTCGGATCGAATCGAGGATTCGAGATTTGAAATTTGAGATTGGGGTAATGAAGAGGAAGAGATGGCGGCGAGCTGACCGTCGGGCCAGTAGGTGTGGGTGGCTTTGCTTCCGTCGGGGAGGGTGAGGGTGGTGAGTTTGTCGAGCCAGCCGTAGGTATTCTGGGGCTGGGGGCCGGTGCCGAGCATGCGACCGGCGCGGTCGTAGGTGTAGGCGAGGCTGTTTTTCGCGAGTTTTTCCAAGGCTTCCGGGGTCTTGGGCAGGCTGGCCACGGTCTGGACGGTGGCCGGGCCGAGATCGAGGGATTTCACGAGCTGGTTCGCGGCATTGTAAGTCATCGCGGTGAGCTGGCCATTCAACAGCTTGGTTTTCATGTTCCCGGCTCGGTCGTAGGTGTAGGCCTCCAGCACAGATGGGTCGTGATCGTCGATGACCTTGAGCAACTGGCCGCTGGGATCGTATTCGTAGCGCAGGGTTTGGCCGTTCCAGGTGCGGCGGGTGAGTTGATCGGTGGGGTCCCATTCGTAGATCAATTCCAGCGGTGAGGTGAGCTTGCCGCCTTGGAAGGTCATGTGCCCGAGGTGGCCGCTGGAGTCGTAGCCGATGTCCACGGTGAGGGCGGGCTTGCCGTTTTTCGGCAGGCCGTAGGTTTTTTGGATAGGCCTGCCGATCATGTCATACCGGTAGCTGATGGCGGGGATTCCATTGGTCAGGATGCCGGTGAGGTGGCCCTCGGGGTCGTAAGTCTGCTCGGTCTGCTGGAATGCTTTGTATTCCGTGGGCTTCACTGCATCGGCGACCAGTCGTGAGATCATCAAGCCGGTGCGCTGGCCACGGCGGTTGTAGCGGTAGCTGAGCAGGTTTTCCTCCGTCCCGCAGACGGCGCGGGTGGCGGTGAGCTGGCCTTGTTCGTTGTAACTGGACTCGAAGGTGGTGTCCGGCCCGGTGGCGGAGACTGGGCGGCTGTCCTTGTCGTAGGCATAGCTGAGTTTCTGGCCTCCGCCGTAGTCGATGGTGGCGAGTGGGCCGCTCTTGTCATAGGTGTGGCGGATCACTTGCTCCTCATTGGCGCGCTCCAGAAGTTTCCCGGTTTTGGAATCGTATTTCCAGGTCTGGGTGCTGCCGAGGGCGTTTGCCTGCTTGGTCATCCGTCCGGCGGGATCGAACTCGAAGGTAATCTTATTGCCATTGCCGTCAATCTGGGCGGTCCGGCGGTCAGAGGCGTCGTATTCGTAGCGGGTGACGGAACCGTTGGGCGCGATCTGGGCGGTGAGGTTGCCACGAGCGTCTCGCTCCACCCGGGAAATCCGGTTGAGGGAGTCCTTTTCCCCGACCACGCGGTGGAATGCATCGCGCACCAGTTCCTTAGTCACTTTTCCATTACGCAGGATCCGGGACACTTGTCCATCCGCATCGTAAACCACCTCGGTCTTCACGCCGTCCACAGCGATCTGGGATTTCACCCGGCCGTTTTCATTGTATTCCACAGTCTGCTTGCCTCCGGCGGAGGAAACAGAGTTGATCCGGCCGAAATTGTCGTAGGTGTAAGATACCGTGTCTCCAGTGGGGTTAGTGACGGATCTCAGCTCGCCACGGGCGGTATAGGTGTAGAGGGTGGGGTCTCCGTTCCGGTCCTTGGCCCCGATGACCTTGCCGTCGTCACTGTAAGCATATTCTGCGATGACCTCGGACTTGCGGCGGTTTCCCTGGCGGACGCGCAGCGGCTTGGGCTCCCAGTCGGCGCGTTTGGAAGGGCGGAAGTTCGGATCGTAGTCGAAGTAGGTGCTCACACCCTTGTCATCCACCGTTTCCGTGAGTAGGCCGGTCTTGCGGTCGTAGCGATACTCGACCATGAGCTTGCCGTTTTCCTCCACTCGGCGGAGTTTTCCGTCGTATTTCTGGCCGGGAGAGCGGTAGTAATAATTTTTCTGTTGGATACCATCCCGCTGAGTGGTGACGATGCCGCGCGATTCCACGTATTCGGATTTCTCAATCAGGCCGCTGCGGTGGGTGAACGTGACCTCCGCCGGATTCCATTGTTTTTTGCTCTTCACGGTCCGCCCGTAGTCATAGGTGCCGGCCCGGTCTTCCCTCAGCCAGTAGTTGGCAGGCTGTTTTTTTGCGGTGAATTCATCTGCCAGCGTGCCAGCCGGTGTAGGATTTACAAACTCAGTCCTGAAATTCTCAATCCGACTCGGGTCCTCGGTATTCCCGACTCCCACCTTGGCCAGCACACCGGTATCCGGGTGATAGAGAAACTGGACGGTTTCTCCGACGGGTGGCTCCCACGCCTTCAAGCGCTCTACCGTGCCATCCTTCACATAGGCGAAGCGGTGCAACTGCCCATCGAGCTTGAAACTGCTGAGCCGCTTGTCCTCGCCGTAGAGCGCGACCAGCACGAGCCTGCGGGCATTGCTGGGAATATCGAGGAACTGGACGCCCAGCAAGCGGCCATTCTGCCACTCGAACTCCAGCTTCCGGCGGCTGGGAGAAACCACCCCTTCCATCTTGCCCTTGCTGTAGTGATATTCCCAGCCCTCCTCGTTTCTGACGATCTGTTTGCTGGGATAAACCTCAGCCTTCCACTCGCGGTCCGCGCTGCGGTATTCGCTGTTTTTGTCCGGGTTCTGCTGGAGCACTATTTGACCGCCTGAGGGCATGCTCCATAACAGGACTCCCTTCCCCACGGGTAGGATCAATGACTCCAACTGCGGGCAGAACCAAGCGTTGCCGAACAAGCCTTCCTGATGGCGTGTTGTTAGATAGACGAGTTGCAAGGGGAAATTGAATTCCGGGGACGCATTTACGGCACCTAGCGGATACTACAGCATCCAGCCACCAGATTGAAGCGCCCGGCCTACCGCAGGCGGGCTGAAGCTCCAGGATGGTGCGGCGGCTTCTAGTCGAACGATTCCAAGCGACAAAGCGAGCAGTGCGACTGCTATCAGTGGTTTGCGGAACAAACAGATCGCGGTGCTAGGGGCTCGAAAGCCGAAGGATTTCAGGTATTTCATAAAGTTCGAGGGAGTGGTCACTGTCGGAAATCCATTCAGATAGAAATCTAATCTATCATTCATGCTGAAGTTACTATCAATTAGATCTAGCTGTTGGATAGACTTCAAGAAAAAATTACCATGTCGGCGACTGAGCAAAAGTGGACAGGTTTTCTTGATATTCGCGTTGGGTTAAAGGCGCAATTCCGCGAGGATGTCTAGCCACTGTGGCGTTTGCGGTGTGGGCGGGAGATGACTCGGAAGCTCTCTGGCTGTTGGACAATGGTTACCTGCTTGGTCTCGCCGGGTGTGATCTCCTAACGGCTTTCTTGGAAACTGATCTCTCCAGCATTCTGGACGACCCGGGTGTGGTGGATCGCGAGATGTAGATCGAGTAGCTCACGAAGCGAATGAATCCACTTTTGCTCAGACCGCTACAGGCGGTTTGCTGATCCACATCGTGCGGAGAGTGGAGCGGAACTACGGATCTAACATCAATGAGAGCAATACTATTGTCTCGTAAAGTAGTCATTGGTGGATGTCGCGAAGGTTCAAAATCTTGGGGGAGCACACGCGCCCTCGCGTGTGGTTTTCGACGCCCTCGTGGAAAACAGCTTGGAATGGCCTGCAATGCCCGTCTTCGGCGAGGGCGCCAAACACAACACGCGAGGCGCGTGTGCTCCCCAACGATGCTTCGCCACCTCCCCATCCGTCATTGTGAATTCTACGAGACACTAGCGGGTTCCGTAGGTAGGCTTCAGCGTGCTGAGGCTCTCCAGTCCTGATAAGCCGCACCTAGATAATCTAACACATCACTCGCGATCAGTGACTCCTCCGAAATGCGAGGTTCGTTCAGCGAGAGTTCGGCGGCCCGTCCGCACAGCCAGGCACTTAGGCAAGCGGCATCGACGGGTGAATCGCCTACCGCGAGTCGAGCGCCGATGAGGCCTGCTAGCAAATCTCCGTGACCTCCGCTCGCCATACCGGGGGTGCCGGTCGTGTTGCACCAGAGCGGTTGGCCTTGGCGAGTGACGAGGGTCCGGCAGCCTTTGAGGAGTAGAGTCACCGGAAAACGATCCGTGAAAATTCGGGCGGCTTTTTCCCGGCTATTTTCTGCCAGCTCGGGGGCCAACCTTTTGAATTCGCCAGGGTGGGGGGTGAGAATATGTTCATCAGATAGAAGATGGCATTGATTGCGCTTAGCAATGAGGTTAATCGCGTCTGCATCGATGACCACTGGAGCGGGGGATTTCAAAATGAGCTCTAGCAGACGGTCGGCGGTTTCATCATTGATATCACCAAGGCCGCAGCCGGTGACGAGAGCATCGAAAGGTAAGGCTAGCAGTTCTCGTGGATCGGAAAATCCGCGTACGATGATTTCTGGCGGACATTTGGCAGCGATGTTCGCTGCGATCTGCTCGGGCACATGCAGGGTGACGAGACCGGCCCCACCACGGAGCGCGCCGCTGGCTGCTAGAATTGCCGCGCCCGTGTATTTTTCTGAGCCTGCTAGGACCGCGACTCGGCCGGCCATGCCTTTGTGAAAATCGAAGGGTCGTGGCTTTTTCCCCACTTCGCTAGTTTGTGGAGTGATCGGCTCTAGTTCGCTGCGGCACGCAACCGTTAGTGCCTCCACGGGGATAAGCACCAAAGCCCCGGTGGCATTCGCTGCATGCCCTCGTAACAGCCCGATCTTCGCATTGCCGATCATGAAGGTTACATCGGCAGTGACGGTGTAAGGTGGGATTTCTCCGGTGTCTGGATCAATGCCCGACGGTAGATCGACAGCGGCCACTCGTGCTCCCGCATGCTGGCGGAGCCATTCCATTTCTTGGGATAGCGGAAGCAGCGGCTCGCGCAGTCCGCCGGAGCCACCACTGCCGAGGAGCCCGTCTAGCAGAAGTAAGGGGCCTTTCAAATCGCGCCAAGCCGGTTTGCGATCCAGTGGCAGACGAAGGCCGAGCTCATCCCATTTTTTCAGTGTGAGGGGAGCAAACCTCGCGATTGGGAACGCACTGCGGGCTGCGATTTTCCAGCCGAATTGATCGCGAAGAATCCTCAACGCAACCAATGCGTCGCCGGCATTGTGGCCCTTTCCCAAATAAGCGATGACCGTTCCAGAGTGGGGGAAAAATCGAGCGATGGCGATGCCAAGCTGTTCGCCTGCGGCATTGAGAAGTTGCTCTTCCGACCAACCATTTGCTTTGGCCGCTACTTCTGCGGCACGCATTTCGGAGAGGGTGACAGCTCCCATCGTGGAGAATTTGCCGGGTTTTGAAGCTTCGCTGCCGCGAGGCTAACTTTTACATTCCGCGTCTGTAGCGCTGGACGCCATCCGTGATGCCTTGGGCGATTGCATCGCGGAACCATGCGGACTTCATCCGATTGCGTTCAGGATCGTTGCTAACAAAGCCGCCTTCAACAAGAATGGCGGGAATCGCGGAATTCCGGATCACATAAAAGCGAGCATATTTTACCTTTCTGTCCACCGTGCGGGTGCGGCGCATCAGGCTGCTGTGGACATAATCGGCAAGCGGCTTGCTTTGGCTGGTCGAATAAAAAGTTTCCAAGCCACTGACGTCTTGTTTCCAGGTGTAGTTGTAATGGATGCTGACGAAAATGGCATTCCGGCAGTTGTTCCCGGTGTTCACACGTTCCGGAAGCGAAATGAAGTAATCACTGCGGCGCGTCATCACGGTGTTGTAGCCGAGGGCCTTGAGTTTGCCCTCAAGCCGATAGGCGGTGTCCAGTGCGAGGTGCTTTTCATATACGAGCCCCCATTGGCCACCGTTGTCATGTCCGCCGTGGCCTGGGTCGATGACGACAGTTCTGAAATTTTCAGCGTGTGTCACCGTTCCCGTCAGAAGGGCGGTGACGAGGAGGAGAAATTTGGAAAGTGTCTTCATAGGAAGTTAAGGTTTCAAAAACAATTAAGATATATTGATATTTTTTAAAATTGTAAAGGTGATTTGCTTTAAATCGAGAAATTTCCAATCCGGCGACAGATCAGAAGGTGACGGAAGGGCGATCGGATGCCTTGCGGATCTTGGCTTTTTGCTCGGCTGCGGCTTTTTCGTCGTAGGGAATACTGTTGGCCACCCGCACCGTGCCATCGGCAAAGGTGAGAAGCTGCGGGTCACCCTGGTCGCCCCGTTGGTGAATCTCGCGGTTGACTAACTTGCCATCGGTATCGACTTCGCAATGGACCCACATCGTCGGGGTGGCGAGAAACATGACGTGCATGTGTTGCATTCGATCCACGGTGACGAGGGGCTTGCGCAACATCAGCAGGTCGCCAAGGAGGAAAGTGCGGACGAACTGCCCGGTCCGGCCATCGACGACTTGGGCGTAGATTTGGGTTTTTTGGTCGCCGGCGAAGTTGATGATGTGGAATTTGCGGGTTTTGTTAGCGCTTCCGGGGATACCGACGGATTGCGACCAGTAGAGCAGGCCCGGATTTTGGTTGAAGAGCACCCGATTGGTCGAGGTGCCTTCGATGGTCTCTCCCGGCATGTGAATGACCGCGCCCACGCTGAAATTCCCGGGTTCGGTGAGGATGAAATGCTGCGAAAGATCGACCTCGCGGGCCAACGATTCTCCCGCCTTGATGGTCATTTTCCCAAACATCGTGCTGCCTCGTGGCGTGACGGAATTGCCTTGGCCATCGGTGATAATGAAGTTCAGCCACTGGGTGCGGCCGTCACTGGCAAAAGTCAGATCTTTTCCTGCGCGATTGGTGACGGTGACGACTGCCAGCACTGGCTCACCGGCTAGAAATTGTTGTTTCCTGACACTCAAGGTTGCAGAAAGTTGCGCGTGGGCGAGGCCGACGAGCGCAAGGAGGAGTGAAAGAATTCGGAAACACTTGAGGATCATAACTTGGCAGAAGTAGCTTAGCCTCTGGGTGACGTCAATCTAACCTACCCAACGGTTGGGAAATTGCCGATTTCGCGGTAAACTAGGCCCGAAGATTGATGTGAATGCAGCCGTCCAATCAGACGAACCTTCTGGAGAGGGTAGGAAAATTTTAAAACACAAAGGACCCCATGACTGGAATGTCCGGTCATGGAGCCCGTGAGGGAAATCGGGGAAAATCCGATTATTCGGCAGGAGGGGTGGGTGGTGGGCCGCCTGCGCCATCGCCTTTGCCTTTTCCTGGGCCGTGAGGTGGGCGGTGTTTCTTAAATTCCTCGAGCGTCACGCTGCCATTGCCATCGGCATCGATCTTCTTGAAGACTTCCTCAGCCTTGTCTGGGTTTCTCAGGGCCATTGGCCCGGCTTTGAATTCTTCGAGGCTGAGCAAGCCGTCTCCGCTGGTGTCGAGTTTCTTGAAAACTTCCTCCGGTGGTGGACGCTTACCTCGTTCTGGGCAGCCTGGACCACCTGGGCCGCCGGGACCCTTGGGTGGTTGATCTTCTCCGAAGCATAAGGATGCGGCGACTGCCATGGCGCCGATCGTGGAAATGTAGGTTTTCATATTTTTATGTTTTTGTTTGATTGCCCTAACGCTGCAACGGACAGCGTCCTGACAAGAAAGGAAACTCCAGCCAAGCCTGTGTGTTTCGCAAAGAATTGTTAAGATTTGGTAAATGCGCCCAGAGTGTTGGAGGCTCACGGAAACCCATTTTAAATGCCCCCGTTTTTCATCCTCGATTTACGATTTATAATGGGCGCTCGGTTGCCTCGTCGGAGGATCTCGGTTAAATCATCACTCACACCGTCCCTCCATGCTCTTTCCCTTCGATAATTCCTACTCGCGCCTGCCCGACGCATTTTTCCAAAGGGCCGATCCCACCCCGGTCAGCGCTCCGATTATGATTCGGCTCAATCACGAACTGGCCGCTGATCTTGGGATCGACGTCGCTCGTCTCACGTCGCCGGAAGGACTTGCCGTTCTATCAGGAAACCAACGCGTGGAGGGCTCCGATCCTCTGGCCATGGCATACTCCGGTCACCAGTTTGGGGGCTTTTCACCTCAGTTGGGCGATGGCCGCGCCATCCTGCTAGGCGAGGTCGTCGGCAAAGACGGGGTGCGCCGCGACATTCAGTTGAAGGGCTCCGGTCCCACTCCTTTCTCGCGGCGCGGCGACGGACGCTCCGCGCTGGGTCCGGTCCTGAGGGAGTATGTGGTATCCGAAGCCATGGCTGCACTCGGGGTGCCCACGACCCGTGCACTCGCCGCAGTGGCCAGCGGGGAGGAGGTTCAGCGGGAGGGAATGGTGCCCGGAGGCGTGTTTACACGCGTTGCCCAGTCGCATATCAGGATCGGCACTTTCCAATGGTTCGCTGCTAGAGATGACGATCATCATCTGCGGATTCTCGCCGATCACGTGATCGCCCGCCACTACCCATACGCGATGCACGCGGAAAATCCTTACCTTGCCCTACTCGATGGAGTGATCAAGCGGCAGGCCCAGCTCATCGCTCATTGGATGCAGCTCGGCTTTATCCATGGCGTGATGAATACCGATAACATGTCCGTCTCCGGTGAAACGATCGACTACGGCCCATGTGCTTTTCTCGATTCCTATCATCCGCTCAAAAAATTCAGCTCGATCGACCAACAAGGGCGTTACGCTTTTGGCCGGCAGGGAGCAATCGCGCATTGGAATCTAACACGCTTCGCGGAAACTCTCATCCCATTGCTCGATGGCGACTCAACAAAATCCATTGCTCTAGCAGAAGCGGCGCTGGATCGATTCCCGGAAATCCATCAGACCGCCCTGCACGAACGTCTAGCAGCAAAGATCGGCTTGGATCAAAGCCTTACCTCCGACTGGGCCCTTGTGACCGACTTACTCTCAGCGATGGCTTCCGGCGAGGCGGACTTCACACTCGTATTTCGCCATCTATCAAACGCGTTAGAAACGGGCGATGACCTCCCGGTAAGCACTTTGTTTGCGCAGTCCGAATCGATCACCGCGTGGCTGGCCGCGTGGCGGGCGAGATTGCAGGCGACCGATCACCGCCAAGCCCTTGCGCTGATGCGCCGGACCAATCCGATTTTCATTCCGCGTAACCATCGCATCGAGGAAGCGATCCAAGCGGGCAACCGCGGTGACTACGAACCTTTCCATTGCCTGAACCAAGTGCTGCAAAAGCCATTCACCGAACAAGCAGAGTTCGCCGCCTACGAAGCCGCGCCCACGCCGATGGAAGTCGTGCGTGCGACCTTTTGCGGAACTTGAAATCATGCAGTCCGGGAAAATCCATTTTTTTTCTTGAGGATTCTATCAGGTAGCACTCGACCGCTGCTGCTACGACTTGCGCCTCGCTAGCAGAATGCAGTGCCTCGATCGTTTCGATCGTTCGTGAGGCCGGGAAGCAAACTCCTCCACGGCGAACCCGGCTTTGATTAGGCTTTTTTTAAATTTCGGAGCAGGTTCCGAAAGCCAATAGGCGATGCAACCCTGCGGCGTGATCACTTGCCGGAGTTTCTCCAAAAACCCAGCTGAATACAGTCGGGAATTTCCGGAAGTGATGAGATCATCTGGGGTGTTATCGATGTCGAGAAGCAAGGCGTCGTAAGTCCCAGGTTTTTTGCTAGAGACGATATCGAAAAGATCCCCTTGGATAATGGATGTCCGCGGATCCTCCAGCAAGGGACCATTAAATTCCACGAGATGAGTCCGGTTCCACTCGATCAAGGGAGGCATCAATTCTGCGACATCTACGGTCGCCGGGCTGCCCACCAGTTCGAGGGTTCTCTTGAGCGTGAATCCCAGCCCTAAGCCACCGATCAAGACCTTGGGGTGGGGCGGTCTCGATGGCTTTCCCACAAGCAATGCCTGACAACCAAGATCCGCGAGTTGCTGCTCCGAATAAGTCATCGCCGTGCTCATGAGCTCGAGGCCGTTGTATTTCAGATAGATCTTACCGTCGTGTTGATGCAGCGAATAGTGAGTGCCATCAGGCATCGTGGATTCGGCAATTTTCAGGTAAGGCTTCATGACTGAGAATCGTGGGGTAGGGTGCGGATCGACAAGAATTTATTCTCAATTTTCCTTCCGGGGGGATTGCCCGCTGGCCCTTTGGTGGCGCGATTTGCCTTGTCTAACTGCTGTGGGTGAGGGGAGATGACTTGCCTGCTTCGGTTTTGCACCTTTGTCCCCTCCCGCCATGATCCTCGATGCCACTTGCCAGCTCTCTTATCAAATCACCGAGGATGTCGCAGTGATCTTCATGCTGCGTCCGAGAACGGGGGTGGCGCAATCGATCCTCCACGAGGAATTTAGCATTTATCCCCCAGTGCCGATCTTGGAATTCACCGATGTTTATGGAAATCTCTGCCAAAGGACGACGATGCCTGCGGGGGAGTTTCAGATTTCCGTTAGATACCATGTGGATGTGGCGGATGGCATCGACGTGGATCCCAATGCTCCCTTGACGCCGATGGAATTTTTGCCCACGGACGTGATCCAATTTCTGTTACCTAGTCGCTATTGCCAATCCGATATGATGACGGAAATGGCGAGGTCCATCGTCGGCAACCTACCGCCTAACTACTCACAAGTTTGGGAGATTCATGACTGGATTCGGCGCGAGATCACCTATGTATTTGAATCGAGCAATGCATCCACCTCGGCGGTCGATACGTTAGCATCTCGCTGTGGAGTTTGCCGTGATTTTGCGCATCTCGGGATCGCCCTCTGCCGGGCCATGAGCATCCCGGCGCGGATGGTCGTGGGTTTCCTCCATGAGCTTCAGCCGATGGATCTGCACGCATGGTTTGAGGCGTTTATCGGTGGTCGATGGTACACGTTTGATGCCACTCAACCGAATACCAAGGGCAACCGAATCGTCATTGCCTACGGTCGCGATGCTGCGGATGTGGCGCTGGCGACGATCTTTGGTGAGTTTCAGTTAAATCGTATGTTCGTCTCCGTGAATCCGGCGGGGACGGGCGACGGAGTGTGACCGGTTAGGGTGACAAGCGTTCGATGTTCCACGCGCCCTCACCGCCCTGATAGAGGAAACGGTCGTGCAAGCGCGCGGGTCCGCCCTGCCAGAATTCAACCGTCTCGGGCTTTACTCGGTAGCCGCCCCAAAACGACGGCAGCGGGATTTCTCCCTTGCTAAATTTTCCGCCGATCTCCGCGAGCTTCTGCATCAGAAATTTTCGCGAGGTGATCACTTCGCTCTGGTTAGAGACCCAGGCCCCGATCTGCGATTCCCTCGGCCGCGACGCAAAGTATTTGAGCGACTCCGCAGTGCTGATTTTCTCTGCCGTCCCCTGGATGATCACTTGTCGCTCTAACGTGATCCACGGAAACAACAGGCTCACCTGTGGATTCAATGCCATTTGCTTCGCCTTGCGGCTTTCGTAGTTGGTGAAGAAAACGAAGCCCTCGCGGTCGAAGTATTTCAGCAACACCGTGCGCTGATAGGGCATGCCGGTTTCGTCCACCGTGGCGAGTGTCATTGCATTCGGCTCATGGACCTTCAGCTCCGTGGCTTGCGAGAACCACTCGGAAAATTGCGCCACCGGATCGGCGTTTAGCTCCTCCCGGCTCAAACCACGGTCGGAGTATTCTTTGCGAAAATCAGCAAGGTCCATACCTAAGGTTTAGACGACAGACCCCCAGCACGCAAGGGCAGTGCGAGAGCATCAAGGGAAGGAGCCGGGCCGGATGGCACGCAGTGAAGCCGAGGATCGACAGACCGTGGCTGGGGTGTCTCGCCCCAGGCCGTTGTCGGTGCATCTTGCTCCGAGTCAAATTCTTCGATGACGGCCGTAACTACCTGCCATTCGAACTGGGCGCTCGCTGTCTCGACTTCATTTTCCCGGCCAATGCCGTTAGTTTGAGCATGAAAACAGAAGATTTGAACCGCAAAGGCGCAAAGGCCGCAGCGGGACGCGGAAAAGATTTGGAAGAGCCAGCCGCAAACGCCATGGATGAAGTGGTGCTAAGTGAGTGGTTGTTTGAAATCCGCAGCGCTCTTGCACGGGACATGCAGCCGCTGGCAGGCGATGCCGCTAATCTATCGGAAGTTCTCGCCGTACATTTCGCGGAGGCGTTTCTGGGATACGACGTGGAGCCCGAACCGGCAGCGAATGTTTTCAACCCGTTCCAATCGCGCGATCTGATGGGGCGGTGGGATGGCGATAGCGGCGGCGGTTCCACCTCGCGCAGGGTCCAAAGCATTCCAGAAGTGGTTCATGTGGCGTTCTCTCCTAGCAACCAGACTTTTTGCGACTGGGCGGACGTGAGCGCTTCCGATGTGGAGTTGATCAAGCGCGAGTTCGGCCTCGATCTGACCAATTAGGATCGGCGCCTTGCCAGGACTGTGGTGGGTGAATCTAACCTTTGCCGGCATGAACCATCTAGGTGAGTGCAGCATTCTAAACATTTCTTTGTTTTCATCTGCGTTCATCTGCGGTTCTGTTTTTTCCTTTAAGTTTAGGAAACGCCAAGGTGGGCCTGATAGGGTGAAACCGCTGCCTTTTCCCCGAAATGAGTCGCACTTTTTTAGTGTTGCAAGGAACAGCCCCGCTTGACCCTGCTGCGATTCTCGGGAGACTCGGGACATGGAAACTTCCACGTATCAAACCAAAGCTGGGGAAGTGATCATCCGGCAAGTCGAGCCCGAGGATTTCCCCCGCCTCATCGAGCTGAACAGCAAGGCCTTCCCGCTGTTGGGCGAGGAGAACGTCGTCTGGAGTGTGAGGCAGTTGCATAATCACCTGAAAGTCTTTCCCGTCGGACAGCTCGTCGCGGTGATCAACGATCGCATCGTCGGCGCGGTGGCTTCACTGATTATCAAGGCGGATCGCGACCCTTACCGGCAGCACACCTACGCGGGCGTCACCGACGGCGGCTATTTCCACAACCACGACCCAAGCGGCGACACGCTTTACGGCGCGGATGTCTATGTCGATCCCGACAACCAGGGAATGGGCATCGGCGCGGCGCTGTATGAAGCCCGCCGCGTGCTTTGCAAACGTCTCAATTTGCGCCGCATCCTTGCCGGGGGACGGCTCGCCGGATATGCCCCGATCGCTGCGGATGTGACGCCTGAGGAGTATGTCCAAAAGGTCAAGGACGGCGAAATCCGCGACCATGTGCTGAGTTTCCAACTGCGCGAGGGATTTGTCGTCCGCGGCATCTTGCGCAACTACATCACCGATCCGGTGAGCCTGAACCACGCGAGCCTCATCGAGTGGCTCAATCCCGATTACGTGGAAACGGAATCGTCGTCGAAAGTCCGCGTCGCTTGCGTGCAATACCAGGTGCGGAAAATCGACAGCTTCAAGGACTTCGCCAATCAAGTGGAATACTTCGTTGAAACAGCGGCGGACTACCGCACGGACTTCGTGCTGTTTCCCGAGTTTTTCACGGTCCAACTGCTTTCCTTCATCGAGCCGCTGTCATCCATCCAAGGCATTCGCCGTCTATCCACGGATTTCACCGGCCCCTTTATCGAGCTGATGTCCGGCCTCTCACAAAAATATGGCCTCTACATCATCGGCGGCAGCCACCCGATCGAGGAGGACGGCAAGCTCTATAACAAGTGCCTGATTTTCGATCCCGAGGGCCGCTACATCGCCCAACCGAAACTGCACATCACCCCTTCGGAAAAACGCTACTGGGGCATTTCCGGCGGCAGCGAATTGATCGTGCTGCCCACGCCGAAAGCCAAGATCGCGGTGCAGATCTGTTATGACGTCGAGTTCCCCGAAGCGACCCGTTACCTAGCAGATCAAGGCGTGGACATCCTTTTTGTCCCGTATTGCTGCGACGACCGCCACGCCCAACTTCGGGTTCGCTACTGCGCTCAGGCGCGTGCGATTGAAAACCAAATTTTCGTCGCCACCGCCGGGGTCATCGGCAATCTCCCGAGCGTCCCGGCGATGGATATTCATTACGGCCAAGCGGCGGTGTTCACTCCATCCGACTTTGAATTCGCCCGCGACGGCATCCAAGCCATTGCCGACTCTAACGTGGAAACTCTGTTAGTCACCGACATTGACACTGGCGATCTCTATCGGTCCAGGGCTTCCGGCTCCGTCACGCCTCGGCTCGACCGGCGGACGGATCTGTTTGATTTCAGGGTGAAACTGAAGAACCTCGATACCAGCATCGAACTAACCGACGCACCGGAGATCAAGTTGCCGAAATAAATCGGATCATAGCAACACGATTCAACTTAGAAAAAGAATCGAACCGCAGACGGACGCAGATTCACGCAGATCATCAAAGAGATGAGTAGAATGATGCATCTCGATCAGAAGCCGAAGCAGCGTTTGGCGTTTTCACGGGTGAGCTCTGCTAGGTCATCGGGATGGATTGCGAGAGCTTGCGCCAGTGCGTGGCCGATGGCGGGGAGATTGGCCGGGTGGTTGGCCGGGTGGTTGAGATTTTCCGGTAGAGAATGGGTGATGATTTCCAGTGGCGGGAGCATATCCGGGGCGTCGGTTTCTAACAGAATTTGGTCTGGCGGGAGTTGGCGGTAGACATCGAGCACGGCGGATTTTCTTGGATGGAGTAAATAGCCGGAGAACGAAAAATATGCGCCCATGGGAATTAGACGCCGAGCGATCTCGATGGAGCCGCTGAACGAGTGCATGACGAAACGAGAGGGTGGGGGAGCTTCCACAAAAGCCTCGAAAAGCGCTCCCCATGCTTTCAGGCAGTGGAGAGTGATCGGGCGATCCAGATCGCGAGCGAGGCGGAGTTGGTCGAGGAAAATGGGCCGCTGGATTTCTAACGGGGGCTCCGAAACCCAAGTGTCCAACCCGCACTCACCCATGGAGGCGTGAGGATGTTTTTCTAGCAAGTCCCGGAGCCTTGCCTGCCATCCAAATCTAGCAGTGTGGGCATGCCAAGGGTGGATGCCGAATGCCGGGAGGATGAAATCCGGGTGGCTGGCGGCGAGGTTTGCGACGTTTTTCCAATCGTCTTCACGAGTGGCGTTGACGATGCAACGGGAGATGCCGGCGGCGCGCATGGCGGCGATGATCGGCGCGGGATCTCCGAGGCGCGGGGACTGCAAATGGTTGTGGGAGTCGGTCCACATGGGTTGTGGCGGCGTATCTGCGACCGCTACAGTGGATTAGTGCAGGCCGCGGGGGGCGATTTTTTTCGGGGCGTCGAAGGTGACGTCGGTGATGGAGATGCGGCGGCCGGTGGCAGGATCGCAGGTGGCGACCTGCATTTTTTTCAAGGTCCAGACGTTGTCGGCGATAGGCATGACGTCCTCGACTTGAAACTCCTTCACCAGTCCACCGTTTTTGTCGTGGCCACGGATTTGCATGAAGGCACCGAACTTGGTGTGGACCCAGACATAGACGACCTCGTATTTGCCGGGGCTGCCTTTGGGTTTATCGATGCGGAGTTTATAACAGGGTTGGCCGCCAACGTCTTCGTTGCTTTCGAATTTAGGGTTCGGCCAGTAGAAAAAGCGTAGCGCGAGGTCTTCGTAGGTGAGATCGGTGCCAGCGATGGGCTGGGAGATTTTTTCGGCGGGGAAGTCCTGCGTCTTGCCGTTGCTCATCTCGAAAAGGTCATATTTGTCATCGGAGAGACGCATGTGGAAAACACGCCAAGCGTTGTTTTCGTTAAATTGGAACTGGATGTTTTTGCCATCTAAAAAGAGGGCGATAGGGCTTTTTTTGCCGTTTTTAGAGAGATTACCATTGAGGGGTTCACTTTTGTCCAGCTGGGTGAGGGTGGCGGACATTCGAGCGCCTCGGAGGATGGCGTTGGCGTCGGGCTGTTGGGCCTGGGCGCTGCAAACGAGTGCCGCCACAGTGATAACTGATTTGAAATTCATGGTCTTAGGATGGTGGAATCGCGGGATTGGACAAGCTTCACTGCGATTTCCTTCAAAAAAGCGTCAGTCGCGACGGTTAATTTTTAAAATCTGCTTTTTTGGGGCTTGATGATCGGGTGGAGGGAGAATTGGATGCTCACAACGCAACCTTCGTTTATCGCCCCCATGAGTCTCAGAAAGCAGCTATCAGACATCCTTCCCTCCCTTTTGCCGGGGAATCCTGCGGATTCCATCAAAGGAACCGAATTGATCCGTCTGACACGCTTGCAACTGACCGGGAACTATTCCGATGCGTCGCTCCGCTATCATTTTTCGATCATGTCCTGCGACCCGGCCTCGCCGATTGCGAAGGTGGAAAAAGGCCAAGGATACTATCGCCGGAGTGCGCCGCTGCCTGCTCTATCAGGGGCGCAGGAACTGTTAGCGCTCACTCAAGGACGCCTCGATGATCTCACCTACGCGGATTCCGACATGGTGGACGGGGCGATGCTGCGGATCCGAAAATTCCGTGCGGTGGTCACGCGTTATTTTGAAATCAATGGCCGCTTTCCTTTTGCTTTCCGTCAGGCATTCGGCAAGGACTCGCCAGTTAGTAACTTATGGAAATATCCTGAGATTGTGTTAGTCGATTGGGAAACAGGTGGCTCGCCGGATGAGGAAATGTCGTTAGATGAGACGATGCTCGCCTTCAAGCAGCGTCTGGGAATCGCGCCATTCCGCCTGCATGCGGCGCGCTTGAGAATCCAGCCCTCCTTGCAAACTTACCGTGAGGACTTTTTCCAAACGCTCGCAGTTTCGATGTGGGCGCAAGGAGGTGAACTGATTTATGCCGCCCCGATTGAGGATGAAGCGCTGGCTGACGGACTCCGCCGTTTGAGTGCCACTTTCGGCGTGGGTGTGACCTCGTTCGGCCTAACCGAAGAGGCGCTTGAGGATCTGCCGCGCCCAGCAAATATTTTGAATGCCCATCCGCGCGAAACAGAGGCGATTATGGCAAGGCTCGAGTTCAACCGGATTTCCGCACCCAAATCACGACCGCATCTCGATTGGGCCGCACTCACTTCGATGCGCAATGAGTCTGAAGAGGCTGAAAAGCTAGTCCAGTGGCTGACTCGTTGCATTGACTTACGTCGCGCTGAGGGCTTCAAAGAGGACTGATTTTCCGAAGTGAGTTGGACATTCCAAAGCGTGGCAATTGTCGGGTCCGGCGCGATCGGGCTTTATTACGGAAGTCGCCTGGCGGCAGCGGCTGAAGACGTTCGGTTTCTGATCCGCTCGGATTTCGAGGCGATTTCAGAGCACGGTTTGAAGGTTCGGAGCATCGATGGGGATTTTGAATTTCCGGAATTGAAGGCCTATCGCACGGCCAGCGAAATCGGGCCGGTGGATTTGGTCATCATCGCGTGGAAGGCGACCGCGAATGATCAGCTCGGCGAGGTTTTACCACCGCTTCTGCATGAGAAAACACAGGTGCTCACGTTGCAGAATGGTTTAGGAAACTGTGAGAGCATCGCAGAAATTGTGGGGAAAGAGCGCGTCCTCGGTGGCTTATGTTTCGTGTGCATCAACCGAATTTCTGCCGGTCTTGTTAGCCATTCAGGCGGCGGACGCATCTCCATCGGCGAGTGGAGCAAGGGCAAACAAGGGCGGGCGGCAGAATTGGCAAAACGCTTCCAAGCCGCGAAGATTCAGGCAGTTGCTGTGGAAAATCTTCGCAAATCCCAATGGGAAAAGTTGATTTGGAACATTCCGTTCAATGGTCTATCAGTCGCAGAAGGCGGCGTGACAACGGACGTTTTGCTGGCGGACAGCAATTTGGAAAACGAGATTCGCATTTTGATGACGGAAGTCGTGCAAGCGGCAAGAGTGCAGGGCCTTGATTTGGAGGACGAGTTGATTCATTCCAACATCGAGCGCACCCGGCCAATGGGAGCTTATCGGACCTCCAGCATGATCGACTTTGTGGAGGGACGGGAAGTGGAAGTGGCGCCGATCTGGGCCGAACCGCTGCGACGCGGGCAGGCATCCGGAGTGGCGATGCCGCATACCGCGGAGTTGCTGCAAAGGATTCGGGAGCGGCTCGTCGCGAGGGGCGCAGAATGAATGGTTTATGAAATTCTGAGCGCGAGACAAAGTGTCTTGTGAAAACCGCCGAACGCGGCGATAATACGCTGGAACTACCGGGATTCTTTTGGGAGCTTCCTTCTTTCGCCGCCGCACCGGAGTTTGGTCAATTTCTCAAATGTCACTGCCGCCCATTCCAGCTACACCTAAAGCGGTCATTCCCGAAGCCCTACGGCTTCAGTTGGATGATTTTCGGCGTCACTTATGGTGGGTGAAAATCATGGAGGCGATCGCCGCAGGGGTGATCGGGCTGCTGCTATCATTTCTTCTCGTTTACGGTTTGGATCGTATTTTTCCAACACCTGCACTGGTCCGCATGGGGATTCTGCTAGGTGGCATTTCTCTTTTCGGACTGTTCGCGCCTTATTGGTTGCACCGTTGGGTGTGGCGGCAGCGACGGGAAGAACAGCTCGCGCGGCTGATCGCTAAACGTTATCCGGGGCTTGGTGATAGATTGTTAGGTGTCATCGAGCTGCAAGATCAGCAGGGCAGTTCGGATTCACTTTCCCCGCGCCTGCGTGAGGCGGCGATGGAGGCAGTCGCGGTGGAAGCGGGTCGCAGGAAATTTGATGATGCCCTACCTCCGCAGCGGCATCGAAGGTGGGCATTGGCGGCGCTGGGTCTGGCAGGCATCACGGCAACGGCTTTCATTCTAACACCACGCGCAGGCTTCAATGCATTGCAGCGTTGGCTAATGCCGCTTTCGAAAACCGAGCGCTACACCTTCACCAAGCTCGACAACCCTCCACACTATCGGGCGGTGGCTTTTGGCGAAGCGTTTGAAATTTCACTCCGCCTCGCGAAGGAATCTGAGCAGCGCCCGGCGACGGCCAGCGGTCGCTATGGTTTACAAGCGGAAGTGGCCACGCGTTTGGAAAATAACACCTACCATTTCATGTTTCCCGGTCAGCAGGATCCGGGCACGCTCGTTTTTAAAATCGGCGATTTGCGGCATGAAGTCCGGGTCGAGCCGATGCCACGACCAAGCATCGAATCAGTCGCCGCCGTGGTGACGCCACCCGCGTATCTCGGAATACCGGAAAAGACTCTCGATCTCAATACTGGTGTGCTAAGCGCGGTAGAAGGTAGCAAGGTGCGGATTGATCTAACGACTAATCGCCCCTTGGATCGCGCGTCTTTCGGCCCCACCCGCGGACAAGTGATCGAGGAAACCAAGGACGCACCCGACTTCAAGCCGCTCCAAGGTTCTCTCACTCTATCAGGATCGGTCGCCAAAACGCCGGTGATGGAAGTGGGCACGGTTCCGTTTGAAATCCCCTTCGAGTGGACTGACCAGTTAGGTCTCGTGGGCGAAGGGGGCTTTCGTTTGCGGGTCGATGCACTTCGCGACGCAGCACCGACTTGTTATCTTCAAGGAATGGACCGTCAAAAAGTCATGCTGCCCGAGGAGACGGTGGATTTTGAAGTCCTCGCTGAAGACGATTTCGGCGTGAAACAAAGTGGCCTAGAATGGAGCGGCGAATTCACCCGCCTCACGGATGAGACCCTCGCAAAGGGTGAGATGAAACTTGCCGAGGGCTCCGCCGAGCAACGTCGGATTCTCAAGCCCGCATCATTTTCTCCCGCTGCATTTGGGATTAAGCCGCAGAAAATCACGCTTCGTGCCTACAGTGAGGATTATTTTCCGAATCGTGGTCGTGTGTATTCGGAACCAGTGATTCTTTATGTGCTCACTCGCGATGAGCATGCGCAAATGCTCAAGAGCAAGTTTGATCGCAATATTACCGAATTCGAAGATCTCGCGCGTCACGAGCTTGAGTTGTTAGATGAGAATCAACGCCTCGAAAAACTAAGCGGTGAGGAACTGCAGAAAGACGAAAGTAAAAATCGTCTCGAAACCCAGAATCAGGCGGAGTCCGAAACTAAGCGACGGATCGATGACCTAACGAGGCGGATGGAAGATCTGATGAAAGACGCCACGCGCAACGGCGACATTGAGAAAAACACTCTCAAAAAAATGGCGGAGTCGCTGAAGTCAATGCAGGAACTCAGCGAAAAAGACGTTCCAAAGGTGCAGCAAAAACTTGGGGATTCGCGAGAGCAGTCGAACACGCCGGACAAAGCCCAGAAGGACGTGGCGCAGGCTGTGGAGGAACAAAAGAAGGTCATCGAGAAAATGCAGAAGGCCATCGACAAAGCGAACGAGGCGAACCGCCAGTTTGAAGCAGGCACTTTTGTGAATCGTTTGAAAAAAGCGGCGGGTGAGGAAACCGGCATCGCCAGTTCATTGGTGGATGCGTATGATCGGATTCTCGGCGCAAAGACTGCGAAACTCGATCCCTCGGATGTGCGCCGTCTCAATGAAGCCACCAGTCAGCAGCTCAACACCGCGTCCGATGTGCGCTGGATTCAGGAAGATCTGGCCCATTACTTCGCCCGCACCCAGACGGAATCATTTAAACAAATCATGGATGAAATGAAGGACTCCCGCATCGATATCGAGCTGGAAGAAGTCCGCATGTTATTGACGTCTAACAAATCATTCACCGCCACCGAAGGCGTGAAAAAATGGGCGGATAAACTCAGCGAATGGGCGAAAAAACTTGAAGGTGAGAACGACAATGATGCGGGTGGCGGTGGTGGTGACGGTGGCGGAGCCAGTCCGGAAGACGAGGATTTTGAATTTATGCTGCGGGTCATGAAGCTGATTCAACAGGAGCAGGACATCCGCGCCCAGACTCGCGCGCTTGAGCAACTTCACCGCAAGTTTGAAGAAACCCCTGACACCCCCGAAAAGCCATGAGGTCTCAACTTCGAATCACCGCGCTGCTGCTTCTCGCGTGTCAGTTAGTGTTAGGCGACGACGTGCCTCTCGTTGACAAGGAGGCGAAACACACCGATGGCTCCACCAAAGTTGCTGACAAACAAGACGAACTGTCTGCGGATGTTCAGCAGCTTACCATCGAACAAACCACACCACAGGTCATCGAGCTTCTCAATGATGTTGAAAAAATCATGGACGAAGCCACTGACCGATTAGCGAAAAGCGACACGGGTGGCGACACCATCGCCGCACAGACAGAGATCATCGAAAAGATCCATGCGGCGGCCAAGGAAAAGAAGAAACAAGGGGGTGAGGGTGATTCCGGTAGCGCCATGATGGATATGATGGAGCGGATGATGGGGAAAAAGCCGGAAGGCGATCAACCGGGTAAGGGCAAGGGTGATAAGCCCAGCGACAAGGGAAATGGCGGCGGTGTTTCCGGCTTATCTGATACTCCTAACGATCTAACGGGTGGTCAAGCTGGCGGTAAAAGCGAAGCCCGGCGCGTGCCGAAAGCTGCCGGCCTTGCGGGTCATTCGCTCCCCGAAGAATTTAGAGGTGCTCTCGATGCCTACAACCGAGGCGCTGAACAAAAGATCAAATAACAGAAAGCCAAACGATGTCATATCACGCTCATTTACGGGTTTGCTTGCTTGCTTTGCTCGGCGTTTTCGCAGGTGCCGTGGTGGCTCAAGATGTGCCAGGCCGCCAAGAGGATGCTGTGCCTGCCCAAGCGGAATTGATCTATGAGCGCGGGCTGCAATTCCTCCTCCGAACCCAAAATGAAAAAGGCAACTGGAATGACAGTGTGGGAACGGAGCCGGGGGTGGTGGGTCTATGCGTCGCATCCATTCTCGCCCACGGTGAAGATCCTAACAACGGTCCCTACGCGAAAACGATCCGCTCTGGAATAGATTATATTCTAAGCCAACAGAACGCCTCGAATGGCTATATTGGCTCCAGCATGTATAACCACGCATTCGCCACGAAAGCATTGGCAGAATCCTATGGCATGGTGGATAACCCAAAGATCGCGCCCGCACTGAAGCACGCGGTCGAGCTGATTCTAAGTTCGCAAAAGAAGAACCGTTTCGGTGCCTGGCGATACACGCCAGACAGTCGCGATGCAGACACGACCGTCACAGGTTGTCAGATGGTCACTTTGTTTGCTGCGAGAAACGCCGGAATCGGCGTCCCCGACGAAGCGATCAAAAAAGGCCTATCCTTTCTTGCGAGTTGCCGCGGTGCCGATGGGTCATACGGTTATACATCTTCCTCTGGCGGCAAGGCGACGCTAACGGCCGTTGGTACGCTTTGTTTGTCCTTGGCCAAGGAGACGGATTCAAAATCCTATCAGTCCAGTCTGGCTTACTTAAAAAAGAATCTCGATTATCGAGACCGTTATTATCCTTACTATTACGAATATTATATGTCTCAGGCCCTGTTCCACGCGGATGAGACGACATGGAAGGAATGGAATGCACGTAACATTCGTTACCTTTCCACGATCCAGCTATCAGATGGTTCTTTTCCGGGAAATCAAGGGGCTTCATTCAACACTGCGGGAGCACTTCTATCATTGGCGCTGAATTTTCGCTACCTGCCGATCTACGAGAAATGATTCGAAAACTTTCCATCTCATGGCTATCCGGCTTGGTCGGGTTAATGGCAGCCGAGCCATCCGACTTGTTGCGTTTTACGAATGGAGATCAACTCCACGGAACCTATCTCGGCTTCAAATCCGGCCCGCAGGCGATCTGGCAACGGGAGGATCTAACTATACCTGTTGATTTTAAACCGTCCCGCATCCGCCACATCGTGCTGCATGGGGGGAGAGCTTTAAAATCCCTAACATCGCTTTCGCACGTGGCTCTCGTCGATGGTGACCGTGTGCCGGGGATCATCCGCAAACTCGACGATGAGACGGTCACCCTTGATACGTCGTATGCCGGAGTCGTGCGAATTCCCCGCAATCAAGTAGCGATGCTGGCACCCAGCCCGTTAGGTGGGCGTATTCAGTATCACGGGCCATTCGTGGAAGACGAGTGGCAGATGGCGAACGCCTCCTTTCCTAACGCTTTTGTGGATCCTGCTCCCGATTCGGGGAAGAAGGAAGGCGATGCAAAGGATATGCCGGGGCGATGGAGATTTTCAGGTTCCGCATGGTATTGGCAAAGTAAGCTGTCTGGCACTGCGATCCTGCGCAAGGACGTCATGCCAGACCGCGCGATCCTGCGTTTCGAACTGGCTTGGAAAAACCGTCTCTCCATCGCGATTGGTTTTCACGCGGACTTCGCCCAGCCCAAGCCCGGCAAGGAAGCAGGCGATTTAGGAAATGATGGCGCGGGAAAGGCTGTGAAGTTTGGGTCGGGTGATTCCGCGTTGTTGCCCATTATTTTTGGCAATAGCTATGTGTTACATATTTTTTCCAGCCACCTGATGCTCTATCGGACTTCAGTGAATGGTGATGGCGTTGCGAGTATCGGAAGGGTTTTGGTGAATGCTAACAATGTCAGACTCAGTGATTCCGGGAATGCGACGATGGAAATCCGTAGTAATCGGAACACCGGCCAAATCTCGCTTTTTATCAATGATGAATTCGCCGCGCAGTGGACGGATGGCGGCGAGGGTGGTGCCGCGATGCCAGCGCTGTCCACCAAAGGGTCGGGCTTCGGCTTCATCGTGCAGTCGGAGAACTCGCCAGTTAGATTATCGGACGTGATGGTGGCCGAGTGGAATGGCATGCCAGACTCAGCCCGGAGCCTTCAAGTGGACGACCAGGATATTGTGCTTCTTTCCAACGGGGTGGACCGTTTTTCTGGAAATGTGAAATCACTCAACGATGGGAAAATTCTGTTGGAAACTAAACATGGAGAATTCCAATTTCCACTCGACGACATTGCTGAGATCCGCTTCGCCCGCAATCGACTGGCTAGTAAAACGGAAGAGCCTGCGGACAATATCGTGATACGTCTCAGTCCGCTGGGGCAAGTCACTGGGCGTCCACTATCAGGAACTTCATCTGCGATAAAAATTCTCCACCCGTGCGCCGGGGAACTGGATTTCAATCTGGAGTCCGCAGTCATGCTCGATTTTCAACCCTCTAATAACAGTATCGATGATTGGAATGCGGATTTTTAACTTGAGGTCCTGGTTGTGCATGGTTCTCGTCCCGTTCGCAGCTGTCTCAGTGCATGCGGATGAAATCGCATTATCCGGAGATGCGAGTCTCAGTGGGACGATCCGATCGATCAATGAAGCGGGTGTGGTCGAGCTTTCCACCACGTTGTCTCCGGAGCCGGTTTTGCTTAAATCTGCAGCTTTAGAAAAAGTGGAGTTCAGTCCACCTCATGATCGACCCGACACACCGGGGGCTGTCGTGGAGCTCATCAATGGTGACCTGCTTCCCGTTAAGATTGAGGGCTTAGACGAGAAGGGGATCACCGTGATGACGATGGATGCCGGTCGCCTTGTCATCCCACGTGGGGCGGTGAAAGCGCTTCAGTTAGGGGTCCAAGTGAGCAAGGTTATCTATTCCGGCCCGAAGAACATTGATGAGTGGACCAGCGATATCGAAGGGGAGAAGAACTGGCGTTTTGAAAACAATGCGCTGGTTGCTAACGGCCCGGCTTATGTTGCGAAAAATTTCAACACTCCCACTCAGTTCATCTTCCGATTCTCTCTGAAATGGCAGGGCAATCCGAATTTCCAGATCTACTTCGCTGATCCGCTCAAGCCTAAAGGGGAAGTCGCCGATCGATATTATCTGCAATTCGCAGGAGCGGGAATTGAGCTCAAACGCGAATCCACTCAAGGCAACCGCTACACCACCGTGATCCTTTCTAACCGCACGCCGGAGCAATTTTCCGAGAGCAAACTCGATGTGGAAATTCGAGTAGATCGGAAGTCCTCCCGCTTGCATCTTTTCCTCAATGGTGAACCCGAGGGAGCCGGGATCGATCCAATCAAAGGCGCACCCGAAGGCAATGGTGTCTGTTTGGTGAGTAATGCCAATAACGGGATAGAACAGGAAATTCGCGGCATCGAGATCCTTGAGCTTGATGACTCCCGGGGCCGCCATCGCTCGGAGGAACGGGGCGATCCTAAAATGGACAGCATGATCAGCCGTGATGACGATCGCTGGGGAGGAAAACTAACGGATATTAAGAAGACGGGTGAGGGCTTAGTTTTCTCTTTCAAGAGCGATTTTCAAGAAGCACCGTTAGAGCTTCAGGAATCGGATGTTTCCACGGTATTCTTTGCAAAACGGGATGAGGTGAAACAAGCAGATGCTCTCCACCCATTTGTTCTCCGCTTGCAGGCTAACGGAATGCTACATGTCTCGTCCTGCTCGTTCACCGAAACTACGGTTTCTGCAATGCATCCATTGCTAGGTCTGCTGAACATCCGGCGGGCGGGTGTCACTGCCTTGCAGCGCCAAGATCGGAAACCCAAGGAAGCCCCTGAAAAATGAAACCTGTGATCCCGATCATTGCACTGGCTGCCTCACTCGCCCTCGCTTCCGCAGCGGATGAAGCGGGGGCCGTGGTGCGCTTTTCTAACAACGATTTACTTTCCGGCTCTTTGGAGTCTCTCACGACAGAGCGCTTGGTGTGGAACTCTTCCATTTTGGAAAAGCCCGCACCATTTTTTCTCAAGGACGTCGTGGAACTTAAACTTTCTCCCGCCCAGCCGAAAAGCGAAGCGAAGTATGAGGCCACCATTACACTGACCAATCGCGATCATACTGCGGGTTACAAAGGCGACACCATTCGCGGCCAGCTTGCATCTATCACCGACGATGCAGTCGAGCTCGATACTTGGTTCGCCGGACGGATGAAATTCCGCCGGGTCAATATTGCAAACATCCAGATCGATGAGCAAATGGCGTTAGTCTATCAAGGACCTACAGGACTGAGCGACTGGACACAAACCGAGGAGCCGCCTGCATGGACTTATCGGGACTCATCATTTCGCTCCACTGCTGCCGGGGGGATTGCTAGAAATTGTGATCTTCCTGATGAATGCCGTCTTGTTTTCGAGGCGGCTTGGCGGGGCACCTTCGCTTTAAAAGTGAATTTCTTTTCGAATGATCTCAAACAGGATTCCCCGGAGAGCGGGTATTCAATGACATTCCAGCAGCGCTCGATTTTTCTCCAGAGCGGCAAGAATCAGTTAGCCCTCGGTCGCGTTGCCAATGCGTTTGCACTTCAGGAAAATGAAATGGCGAAAATCGAAATCCACGCGAGCTCGAAGTCCGGACAGATCGCGGTCTTCATTGATGGCAAGTGCACCGCAGTGTGGAAGGACGCGGATGTTGCAGCAAATATCATCGGGCGCGGCATTCATTTCATCACGCTCAATGCCTCACCTGTGCGGCTATCTAACATTCAAGTCGGTGTTTGGGATGGCGTGGTGGATGAAATGCCCGAGATCCAGCCCGCCGCTGGCTTTCGCCAATTTGGGGGGCAAGAAATGCAGGAGGATCAAAAGCCGCCGGTCGAAGAAAAACCGACGAAGGGCCGGATGATGCTGCGCAACGGGGACAGCCTCGTGGGTGAGATTGTTTCCATTGCTGGCGACATGATTGCGATCAAGACTCCCTTCAAAGAAATCAGGTTGCCTGTCGAAAGGTTCAAAACCATCGCCTTAAAACCCTCTGCGAGGGAGACTTGCAAGCGCGAGAATGGTGACGTCCGCGGCTGGTTCCCAGATGGGACATCTATCGTGTTCCGCCTCGAATCCGTGGGCGATGGCACGCTCGTTGGAACGAATCAAAACTTTGGCAGCGCCGTTTTCAAGATCGCCGCTTTCAGTCGAATCGAGTTCAATATTTACGATTCGAAACTCGAAGAGCTGAGAAATACCAGCACTTGGTGAGCAGGCTCAGAGTCTGAATTGATCCTCTGCTGGAGTTTTTCCGATAGAGATCTGGACCTCGCCGTTTGCTGATAGATGGGTAAGGCAGTGATAGACGTCCTCTGGATCGGCATCGATTTCTGTGGCCACGGCCTCGGCCGTTTTCGCGGAGGCAGTGAGGTGGCCGCGGACTTTGGTGAGAGTTTCGATAAATGCACCTGCGGCTTTTTTCCCTGCTTCCACACCGGGTTGGTGATAGGCATTGATGTTAACCAGTGAGGCGTAGAACGAAACAGTGCGTTCGAAGAGTGCAATGAGCAGACCGAGTTGGAAAGGCGTGACTTCAGGGATGGAGATCGTGACGGACTTGCGCCCGGAATCGTGCAGCGCTTTGCGGGTGCCGCGCAGGAAACCCTGTAGGTAGTCCGCAGTGGTGGTGCCGGGATCGACTTCGATGCTGTGGCCACTACGGCCTTTTCTCACTTCGATGAAAGTGGCGAAAAAATTGTTCACCCCGTCGCGGAGTTGTTGGACGTAGGCATGTTGATCGGTGGAGCCTTTGTTGCCGTAAACGGCGATCCCTTGGTTCACGACCTTGCCATCGAGATCATGTTCCTTGCCTAACGACTCCATTACTAACTGTTGGAGGTATTTGGAAAACAGCACGAGCGAATCCTTGTAGGGCAGCACGACCATGTCCTTTTCACCCTTGCCGTTCGTCGCGCTATGCCAAGCGATGGCGAGCTGCATGGCTGCGTTTTTGGCGGCGTCCTGTTTGCGTGTTTCCACATCCATCGCAGCGGCACCGGCGAGCAGGGCATCGATATCGAGGCCTTGCAGTGCGGCGGGCACAAGGCCGACGGTGGAGAGCACGGAAGTGCGCCCACCCACCCAATCTTCCATCGGAAAGGTGGCGATGAAATGATGTTCGGCGGCGTATTGATCGAGCTTGGATCCCGTGCCAGTGACGGCAGCAGTATGGCGGCCGAAGTCGAGGCCCGCGGCCTCAAAGGCGGCCTTGGCTTCGAGCATGCCGTTGCGGGTTTCGGCAGTGCCGCCGGATTTTGAAATGACGAGCACGAGGGTTTTATCGAGACCGATTTTTGAAAGTCTAGCAATCACGCTGTCCATGCCGGCAGGATCGGTGTTATCGAAAAAGTAAAGCGGCAGCCGTGCGTTCTGGCCAATAGCCTCACACACGAGTTGTGGGCCGAGCGCCGACCCGCCGATGCCAATCAGCAGAACTTGTTTAAAGCTTCCGCCCTTCGGTGGGTGGATGGTTCCTGTGTGGATTTTTTCCGCAAAATGCTTGAGCGCCGAGAGAGGCTCGGTGATCGATTTTTTGATTTCTTCGGTCGGTGCGAGATCAGCATTTCGCAGCCAATAGTGGCCGACCATGCGCCCTTCATCGGGGTTCGCGATCGCCCCGGACTCAACGGCTCCCATGTCGGCAAAGGCCTTGGCGATTTTCGGTGCCAGCGCGGCGACATAAGTAGGCTCGATGTCCATCAGAGATAGATCGAGTGAGAATCCGTGTTGGGGGTAGCGGACGAGACTTTGATTGTAGGATGGCCAGGACATCGTGGTGTGAAATTAAAGTGAGTAATAATTAGTGAGTAGAGAAGACTAAAGGATATGAAAAAGCGGTGGGAGAATGATCAATGCGAATCATGTAATCACTCGTAGGTTAAAATGGAATGGACCGTGTGGGGGCTGAGTTTTTCCCGGCCATTCAGGAAGCACAGTTCGATGAGTACTGAAATGCCGATGAGATTTGCACCGAGTTCTTCTAGCAGTTGCACGGCGGCGGCGGCAGTTCCTCCGGTGGCGAGCAGGTCATCCACTAGCAAAATGGATTCGCCGGGTTGGATCGCGTCTTTATGAAGTTGGACAATAGAATCGCCATATTCGAGCGAGTAGGATGCTTCTAACGTTTGCCACGGCAACTTTCCTTTTTTCCTCACCGGAATGAAGCCCGCCCCCAAACGATCGGCCACGGCGGCCGCGAAAATGAAACCGCGCGCATCGATGCCCACCACTTTGTCGATTTTTACCCCTCCGGCCGTCGCGCAAAGCAGGTCGATGGACTCGCGGAAAAGGGCACCGTTGCTAAGGATCGGTGTGATGTCCTTGAAAATGATCCCCGGTTTCGGAAAATCAACCACATTACGGATCGCAGAACGGAGGGAGTCAGACATCTCGCGTGGAGTTTACGCAAGCAAGAGGCTGATGGGAAATCCTAAAAAGTGATCTGTGGATGATCCGCAGGATTTCAATATTGGATTAGAATTGCGTCTCCACTGGAATGTATGCACATTCTTGGGGGGGAAATAAACTGTTAGTCGAATATAGAACCAATCATGCCGATACCCGATTTTCAGTCTCTGATGCGGCCCCTTTTAGAAGCACATGCTGATGGGAAAGAGCACCTCAATCGCGATTTAGTAGCTCAACTCGCTTACCAGTTTGGTCTGGCGGACGATGAACGCCGCGAGCTGTTACCCAGTGGCGGTGCCCGCCTATTCGATAACCGCATTGGCTGGGCGAAGTCCCACATTACTCAAGCGGGCTTACTCACAGCGCCTCGTAGAGGGGTCTCAATGATCACAGATCGAGGGCATGAGTCGTTACGGACACACCCCGAGCGAATCGACCTGCGTGTCCTCAATGGTTATGAAGAGTATCGAGAATTCCGCAACCGTCGCAAAACCCCTGGCGAAGAAGAGATCGACTCTCCTGAGCTGGGAATCCAAGACTCTCAGACGCCCGAAGAATTGCTAGAGAATGCGTATGTGCAGGTTCGGAGACAGATTGAGAGTGAGCTCCTAGCTCAGATCAAAAGTTCTCCACCAGAGTTCCTTGAGCGGGTGGTGGTAGATTTAGTGGTAAGAATGGGGTACGGAGGCAGCCGCAAAGATGCGGGTGAGGCGCTTGGACGTTCAGGTGATGAGGGAATCGATGGTATTATTAAGGAAGATCCTCTAGGGCTAGATATCATCTATTTGCAAGCGAAGCGCTGGGAAGGAACTGTTGGGCGCCCTGAAATTCAGAAATTTGCTGGAGCTCTTCAGGGCCAGAGAGCGAGGAAAGGAATTTTTATCACGACATCGACATTCACTGGGGAGGCCGTCGATTACACGTCTCGGATTGAGAGCAAGATCATCTTGATTGATGGAGCACGCCTCACGAAGTTGATGTTCGACCATGGGGTGGGAGTGGCGACCGCTTCGAACTATGAAGTGAAGAGGATCGATTCCGATTACTTCACAGATGGCTAATTGAGGAAGGCGTCAATACTAGCCGCCAAGTTAGCGAAATTATCCATGAAGATTTTGCCCTTGGCGGGTCACGACTCGGCGGCGAGGAATTCTTGGAAATCCGTCCAAATTGGACCCAAAAATTAAGTTTTTTTAGTAAGGATATCCGTAATACTTACCATTTATCTCCCGTGTTTTGGGGGTTTTATCCTCCATTTGTAGTCGGCATTTTTGTCTTGTTTCCACATTCTGAAGCGCTTATGCCAGCCGCGCCCCAAAGGGGACTAAACACGATGAACATGACCCGGAAACTAAGATCCGTGGCCCTGGCAATCGCCGGCGTCATCCTTGTTCCCAGTTGCGCGTCAACTGGGAATGCTAACACAAACCATCGAAACAACCCGGACGATCCGCAATATGCGGTGCGGTCCACACAACTTGGCAAAGCCTCCTGGTATTCTGTCGCGACCAATTATGGAACGCGCACCGCCAGTGGCGAACGCCTCTCGAACACTGCCTTCACGGCCGCTCACAAAACGCTCCCCATGGGAACGAAGGTGCGCGTGACCAATGAGGCGAATGGCAAATCCGAAGTGGTGACGATCACCGATCGCGGTCCTTATGTCAAAGGACGCATCATCGACGTTACCATTGGCTCTGCGGAGCGACTCGGTTTTGTACACAGCGGCGTCACTGCCGTCCGAGTGGAAGTGCTCGGTAAAATCGCGACGGAAGGCAACTGAACCTTCCGACTCCCCTCCTAACCCGAAAATCCCGTGCTTCCCTCGTGAGGCACGGGATTTTCATTTTACCAAACGCTGCTCCACGCCATCGATCACGCGTGTGTCCGTTAGCATCAGCGGATGCAGCAGTGCTGGAACTGCTAGATTTTCTGCGCGACTCCAGACCGAGTTACTGGGAGGCAGGATGATCAAGTCCAGCGGCGTTCGATAGGAGGTCACGGGCATATCCCCAAGTGCGCCCTGGGTGCGTTCTAAATTTGCTAGAAACTCGCTGCCGGGACGCATTTCCTCAACACCTTTCGTTGGGTAAAGCCAGGCAGCGTTCGTGCCGTGATGGGGTGAGGAAATGGTGATGAACTTCTGGCAACGCGCCGCTCCACCGAGCACTTGTAAATATTGGCGGCTGATCACCCCGCCCATGCTGAAGGCGACGATGCTGATGGGATCTTCGGGGCCGAATTTCGCGTCGATGTCATGCTTCAGATGGAGTGCAAGTGTCTCTAATCCGCCGCGGCCATCGCTCGGATTGAGGCGCGGCACGAAGCATTCAATGCCGCGTTTTTCGAGACGTTCCTTGAGCATTTTGAATGTGTTACCGGTTTCCAGAAATCCATGCACCAGAACCACCCGTTGGCCTGTTCGGGCTGCCGGAGGACTAGCGGCGCACGAAGGGCCAGCCATGAGCAAGGCCGAGAAAAATGGGAAAAATCGGAGTTTCATACAGGGGGGGAATCTAACCGGGTGGCCATTCCATTTGACGCCCGCCTAGCAAATGCACATGCAAATGCGGCACTGCCTCGCCGCCGTCCGGCCCGTTATTGATGACCAGCCTGAAACCGGATTCCGCCATGCCCTCGCTGCGGGCAACTTTTCCGGCGGTGAGTAGCAGGTGACCTAGCAGGGCTTCATCCTCCGTCGTGGCCAGCACCACCCGAGGAATCGGTTTGCGCGGAATGATTAGGATATGCACCGGAGCCTGCGGAGAAATGTCGCGAAATGCGATGCAGCGCTCATCTTCATAAACGATCTTCGCCGGAATTTCCTTGTCGCAGATTTTTTCGAACAATGTCTTCTCGCTCATCCGCGCTCAGAATGGCAGGGCAGGCAGTGCTTGCAAGCTTACTGAATTGACATGCAGGCTTGGAAAAGTCCTCTCACGGTGCGAGACTGTCTCATGGATTACGCCAGCGTCACCTGCCCGACTTGTTTCGAAGTCTTCGAAGTGGTCGTCCCGCATCCCGGTGAGATGCCGACTGAAGTGGACTATGATTGCGAAATTTGCTGCCGACCGATGATGATCGTTTTCACCGAGCAGGATGTTTACGCGAGGGGGCTGGCGGATTAAGCGACTTTGCATTTCCGCTAGGCGGGAATGCCACGGCTGTGGCGCTTGCCAAATAAGGAGCAGGGACCTTATTGTTTCTTCTCACCTAAGGCAGCATGAAGAAATGACCCACAGGTCGTTGCCACTCATTTGCTGACGCGGACTTTCGTTTTATCCGGTATGTCAGCCCACGAGCCCTCACCCATCGCCTTCTTCGCCCACGAACGCGGCGATGCTCGGGTGATGAAGCGGATCGCAGCGCTCCAAGCGCAGGGCAAAAAAGTCATCGGTTTCACCTTCCACCGCGTCCGCGACAAGGCGGATGTCCCTCCCACCTGGGAAAACATTCATCTCGGCACGACCTACAACCGTCGCTATTTCCAACGCCTGTTAGTTTTTGCGAAATGTGTGGGTATCCTGTGGAAGCATCGACAGCGCTTGGGAAAGTGTTCCACCCTCTACGTTGTCAACACCGACAACGCGTTGCTCGCGCTGCTAGGTCGATTTTTCGCGGGTCGCCGTGTGCCGCTGGTGCTCGAACTTGCTGACATCCAACCTGCCATGACAGGGAGTGGTATCATTTCTAAAATTCTCCGCAGCATCGAGCGTTTCGTGCTCAAGCGCACCTCATTGTTAGTTACTACTTCTCCGGGATTTATCAGAAACTACTTCGAACCAATCCAAGGCTACACGGGAGAAGTTTTTCTGCTAGAAAATAAAGTCTATCCCAGTCATCGACTCCCGCCCGCAATCATAGAGGACACCGGTCCCATCGCATCAGGGAGGCCGTGGGTGATCGGGTGTTTCGGCGCACTACGCTGCGAGCGCAGTCTCGAAATTATGCACGCTCTCGCACTGAAGTTAGGCGACCGGGTGCGCTTCGTGCTGCGTGGTTATCCCGCAGGAACCATAGCTGATGATTTTGATACATTGTTAGGAACTCTGTCCAACTTCCAATTTCTTGGCCCCTACACTTACCCGGACGATCTCGCAGAAATGTATGCTGGGATCGACTTCAACTGGGCTTTCGATATGAGCGATCCTAACGGTAACTCTGCATGGTTATTGCCTAACCGGATTTATGAAGGCGGCTGTTTCGGTGTCCCGGTAATTTCTGCTAGAAACACTGAAACCGGTCGATGGATCGAACAGCACGAGTTAGGCTGGACCTTTGCCGAGCCGCTTGATGAAAGTTTGTTTCACTTCTTTGAAACGCTTTCTCAATCGGACTGGCAAACGCTTAAGACCCGCTGTATGGCCGAGAACCGCGAGGCATTCACGGGAGAAACCGACTACGTCCGCCTGGTTCACCGGCTCGATCCATAACGGCCGAGGAGCTTCATCTTGCTTTGGAAATGGGAATGCGGAAACGCTCATCACCAACAAATCCACCATACACCTACCCAATTTATTTACATTCGCCCTCACTGCGAATCTCACCGCTTCGCCGATTTCTAAAGCTGCTCGTCAGGATGACTGGCCATTGGATGCGAAGCTTAGCCAACCAAGTCTGGCTTGGATTGATCTAACTGTTTTTCGGTTGAGTCCACCATCCGTGGATGAGCGGCAGTTGGATCAACACCCCCGCAATCAAACAGAACGTGATGTCCGGGATGAATGTGGGATGCAGCGTGGGTGATAGATGATTCTGATAGGCTGCAACAGCGAGTGTGATCCCGATGAAAAAATGAAACGGGCCGAGAAGGCGAATGAGCCCGAGGTAGGAATGGGGGGCGGCACATGCGAGAGCGGAAGCGATTCCGATGCAGCCGAACGCCGCTGAGGCCATCCTCATCCAATAACTCAGCAGAGGATCATAGGGGACGATGCCCGCTCCCATTTCATACAGTTGGCGAGTCGCGACCTCCCAAGGCGAAAACGTGAAGAAAAACGAAATCCCCCAACCGCACGCGCTTGCGAGTAGGCCGAGTCGCAAGGCGTTCAGCCAGGCGCGGGAAGTCGGTAGCATTCGATCAAGGCAAGTTCGTGGAACCCATTAAGAAGCGGTCGCATTCGCGTGCGGCACCACGGCCTTCGTTGATGGCCCAGACGACGAGCGATTGACCGCGGCGAACGTCTCCCGCAGCGAAGACTCCGGGGATGTTAGTGGTGAATGTCCCGTGCTCGGCTTTGACGTTTGAGCGGGCGTCAATTTCCAAAGCAAACTTAGAAATCACTTCCTGCTCAGGGCCGGTGAAGCCCATGGCGAGCAGAGCGAGTTGGCAGGGAATGACGCGCAGCGTGCCTTCGACGTCTTTGGGAACGAAGCGACCTTGATCGTCCTTTGCCCATTCGATTTCGACGATTTCGAGGCCAGTGAGTTTGCCTGCGGCGTCCTTGATGAATCGCTTGGTCTGGACAAGGTAGTGGCGTGGATCGCGGCCTTGGATTGCGGCGGCTTCTTCTTGGCCGTAGTCCATTTTGTAAACCTTCGGCCACTCAGGCCATGGGTTGTTAGGCGCGCGCTTTTCAGGTGGTTGCGGCATGATTTCTAACTGGATCACGCTCTTGCAACCGTGGCGCAAGCTCGTGCCCACGCAGTCGGTGCCGGTGTCACCTCCGCCGATCACGACGACGTCTTTGCCCGTGGCATTGAGTGGTGGGTTAGTACCGTCGAACTTGTGGTCGAGCTGATAGCGAGTGTTTGTGGTGAGGAATTCCATCGCCATATAAACGCCTTCGGCATCACGGCTTTCGATCGCGAGATCGCGGCCGGCGGTGGCACCGCAGCAGAGAACGACGGAGTCGAAATCCTTGATCAGGCGTTCGGTGGTCCAGTCACTGTCCTTGCCGATAGAGATGCCGGTTTTGAAAACAATTCCTTCCTCGATCATTAAGTTCACCCGGCGCTGGACGACGAGCTCCTTGTCGAGCTTCATGTTAGGAATTCCATACATCAGCAAGCCGCCGACGCGGTCCTCGCGTTCGAAAACGGTGACGCTGTGGCCAGCTTGGTTGAGCTGGTCGGCGCAGGCAAGTCCGGAAGGCCCAGAGCCGACGATGGCGATCTTCTTGCCAGTGCGGATCGCCGGAATCTTGGCAGTGACCCAGCCTTCTTCCCAGCCGCGGTCGATGATGGCGCACTCGTTGCTCTTGATGGTCACCGGCGGTTGAATCACGCCCAGCACGCACGAACCTTCACAAGGAGCGGGACAAACACGGCCTGTGAATTCAGGGAAATTGTTAGTTTTGTGAAGGCGTTGCAAAGCTTCCTTCCAACGTCCGCGAAAGATGAGATCGTTCCACTCGGGGATCAGATTGTTCACCGGGCAGCCGCTGGCCATACCGGAAACCATGTGGCCGGTGTGGCAAAAGGGCGTGCCGCAATCCATGCAACGTGAGCCTTGGGCGCGTTGGTCCTTTTCGTTAGGGTGAGCCTTGAACTCCCGCCAGTTTTTAACACGCTCGATCGGTGCGGTTTCGGAATCGTTCTTCCGTTCCACTTCCATGAATCCTGTTGGCTTACCCATATTGATTAGAGATCTGAAAATTGTGATTTAAAATGAAGACGCTCAGTTGCCGCCAACGCGGGACAGGTCCTTAAGGTTTTCTTCGAATGCGGCCATTGCGGCATCATCGCCGGTGAGCCCTTGTTCTTCCACTCGTTTGAATGCTTGGAGCATGCGCTCGTAGTCGCGTGGTAAAACCTTGAAAAACTTCGGAAGCTCGGCATCCCAGTTTTCCAACAGGAACGTGCCGCGTGCGGAACCGGTGAGGGAGACGTGTTTTTCAATCGTGGTCTTCACGTTTTCGATATCTGCATCGCTGCACTCGATAAGCCGATAGAGATTGACCATCTCTTTGTTCAGGCGCTTCTCAAACAGCCCATCGATGTCATAAACGTAAGCAGTGCCACCGGACATCCCGGCGGCGAAGTTACGCCCAGTTTCTCCCAGCACGATCACCTGACCGCCTGTCATGTATTCGCAACCGTGATCGCCAATGCCTTCGATGACAGTTCTTGCGCCGGAGTTACGGACGCAGAAACGTTCGCCACCGATGCCATTGATGAAGGCCTCGCCGGAGGTGGCTCCGTAAAAGGCGACGTTGCCAATGATAATGTTGTCCTCCGCCTTATAGCGGGCGTTGCGTGGCGGATAGATCGCAATCTTCGCGCCGGAGAGGCCCTTCCCGACATAGTCGTTCGCATCGCCCTCAAGCTCAAAGGTCATGCCTGGAGGAGTAAATGCGGCGAAGGATTGTCCCGCGCTGCCGTTGAACTTGAGATACACGGTGTCTTCCGGCAGGCCTTTGCTGCCATACTTGCGAGAGATTTCGCTGCCCGTGATCGTGCCCACGACGCGATTCACGTTGATGATCGGAAGCTCGACGCGGACCTTGGCACCACGCTCGATGGCGGGTTTGCAAAGCGCTAACAGATGCGTATTGTCGAGCGCGTCCTTGAGTCCGTGGTCTTGGGCCTTCTGATGGTAAGCACCGACTTCGTCGCCTACATCCGGCTTGTGAAAGATGCTCGTGAGATCGACGCCGCTAGCCTTCCAATGTTCGGTCGCTTCGTTAGTATCGAGGCATCCCACTTGGCCGACCATTTCGTTGATGGTGCGGAAACCCAGTTCCGCCATGATCTCGCGGAGTTCCATGGCAATGAAAGTCATGAAATTCACGACGTGCTCCGGCTTACCTTCGAAATTTTTCCGAAGAACCGGGTCTTGCGTGGCGATTCCAACCGGACAGGTATTTTTCTGACAGACGCGCATCATCAAGCAGCCGACCGTCACCAGTGGAGCAGTGGCGAATCCATATTCTTCAGCACCTAGCAGCGTGGCGATTGCGACATCGCGCCCGGTCTTGAGTTGGCCGTCAGTCTCTAACACGACACGGCTTCGGAGATCGTTGAGAAGGAGGATCTGGTTCGTTTCCGCAAGGCCGAGCTCCCATGGTGCTCCGGCGTTGAAGATGGATGAGGATGGGGATGCGCCCGTGCCGCCATCGTGACCGGCGATCAAGATGACATCCGCGTGGGCTTTTGCCACACCGGCAGCGATCGTACCGACGCCGACTTCTGCCACCAGCTTCACATTGATACGGGCCCGCGGGTTGGCATTTTTTAGGTCGTGAATGAGCTCTGATAGATCTTCGATCGAATAAATGTCGTGGTGCGGGGGAGGGGACACGAGGCCGACGCCCGGAGTGGAGTAGCGCACTTTTGCGATCCACGGATAGACTTTTGAGCCGGGGAGCTCGCCGCCTTCACCGGGTTTTGCGCCTTGGGAAATTTTGATTTGAATTTCGTCGGCATTGACGAGGTATTCGCCTGTGACACCGAAGCGCCCGGAGGCAACTTGCTTAATGGCCGAGCGTTTGCTGTCGCCGTTCTCCATTGGGATGTAACGCTCCGGATCTTCACCACCTTCTCCGGTGTTCGACTTGCCACCGATTCGGTTCATGGCGATAGCGAGAGTTTCGTGGGCCTCCTTTGAAATCGAGCCGTAGGACATCGCGCCTGTTTTGAAGCGTTTGGTGATCGCTTCGATAGAGTCCACCTCTTCTATCGGAACCGGCTTGCGGTTCGTCTTGAATTTCATGAGGCCGCGCAGAGTGGATAGATTTTCGCTCTGGTCGTTGACCTTTTTCGCATACTGCTTGAACACCTCGTAGCTGCCTGTGCGTGTCGCCTTTTGAAGCAAGTGAATGGTTTCTGGATTGAAAAGGTGGAACTCACCATCGGCGCGCCATTGATAGACACCGCCAGCATCCAGTGCGGCTTCTTCTGCATCGATGTGACGGTCCGGAAATGCTTCGCGGTGGCGAATGAGTGCTTCTTCAGCTACCTTATCGATATCCGAGCCTTCGCAACGGCTGGAGGTGCCGCGGAAATACTTGTCCACTAGATCCGTGCTGAGACCGATAGTTTCAAAAATTTGCGCTCCCCGATACGAGGCGACCGTCGAAATGCCCATCTTCGCCATGGTTTTTACTACGCCTTTGATCGAGCCCTTGATGAAATTGTAAACCGCCTTGTCAAAGTCGATTTCTAACATGTCATCTTGAATCATCTTATAAATTGATTCGAATGCCATGTAGGGATTGATCACATCCGCGCCGTAGCCGATGAGAGTGGAGAAGTGGTGAACCTCGCGGGCCTCGCCAGTTTCGAGGATGATAGAAACGAGCGTGCGCGTGCCTTTTCCGACCAGATAGTGGTGGATACCCCCCATTAAAAGCAGGGTGGGGAAGGCGGCATGGTCCTTGTCGATATTTCTATCGGAAAAAATCAGCAAGTTGTAGCCCTCGGCGATAGCTTGGTCAGCAGCGGCACAGATTTTATCGAACGCTGCTTCGAGTCCTTTCCCGCCTTGATTGGCAGAGAAGAGAGCGTCGATGGTGGTGGCCTTAAACCCATCAAGACTTACCTCGCGGATTTGGGCGAGCTTGGTGTTATCGATGAGAGGGCTGTCAAGACGGATCATGCGGCAACTTTTCGGGCCGGGTGCTAGCAGATTCCCTTCGGAGCCGATGAAAGTTTCCGTTGCGGTGACGAGTTCCTCGCGGATGCAGTCGAGCGCCGGGTTCGTGACCTGCGCGAAGATCTGTTTGAAATAATGATAGAGATGCTTCGGCTTGCTAGAGAGCACGGCGAGTGGTGTGTCATTTCCCATTGAGGAAATCGGCTGCACACCGGTTTTAGCGGTGGGTTCGAGCAGCATGCGAAGATCCTCGTAGGTATATCCAAACGCGAGCTGACGCTCGGTAACGCGGTCCACTTCCACGGCCATCGCGTGCTTTGGTGCGGGAAGATCATCCAAAGTGATGCGATTTTCAGCAAGCCACTTGGCATAGGGTTTCGCAGAGTAAACGCGCTTTTTGACTTCTTCGTCCGGCACGATACGGCCTTCCTTCATGTCCACGAGGAACATCCGGCCAGGGCGTAGGCGGCCTTTTTCGATGATTGTGTTAGGATCGAGATCAGGAATGACGCCGACTTCAGATGCCATGATGACCAAATCATCATCGGTGACATAGTAGCGACTGGGGCGGAGACCATTGCGGTCCAGAACGGCGCCAATTTGTTGGCCATCGGAAAAGGTGATAGAAGCCGGACCATCCCAAGGCTCCATCATGCAAGCGTGGTATTCGTAGAACGCCTTTTTGTCATCATCCATCATAGTATGGCGTTCCCATGGCTCGGGAATCATCATCATCATCGCATGAACGAGGTCATAACCACCGTAGTGCATGAACTCCAGAGCATTGTCAAAACGCGCGGAGTCAGATCCATCCTCGTTGATGACCGGGAAAATATTTTCAATTTCCGTGCCGAAAACATCGCTTGCGCAAAGCGCTTGACGCGCCTTCATAAAGTTCGCGTTGCCCATCACCGTGTTGATTTCGCCGTTGTGGGCGATGAATCGGTTAGGGTGGGCGCGGGACCAACTCGGGAAAGTATTTGTCGAGAAACGCGTGTGCATCAACGCGAGTGCCGACTCGAAATCCTCATCGAGAAAATCCGGGAAATACTCGGATAACTGGCAAGGCGTGAGCATGCCTTTGTAAATCATCGTGCGAGCGGAGAGGCCGGTCACATAATGATAATCCGCGCCGGGGAAGGAGTTGCTCTTTGTTCCATGCACGTCGCGGTATTTGTTAGGCACCTCGTTGTTGCGGATTGCATAGCCCACGCGCTTGCGGATCACGTAGAGCTTGCGCTCGAATTCCATCGGATCGGTGATGGCGGGATCCTTTTCGATGAAGACTTGCTTGATGACCGGTTCGTAGCGGCCGGAGGTTTTCCCGAGAATCGAGCTTTTCACCGGCACTGTGCGCCAGCCGAGGAACTTTTGCCCCTCATCGCTGATCATGTTTTCGAACACCTGCATCGCCACCTCACGCACGGCGGCATCTGGTGAGAAAAACACGCAGCCCGAGCCATAGTCACCTTCTGGCGGGAGTGTGACGCCCTTTTTCGCCATTTCCCGACGCAGGAACTTGTCAGGCATCTGGATGAAAATCCCCGCGCCGTCGCCGGTCGCAGGATCGGAGCCACTCGCGCCGCGGTGGTCCATTTGGTTATTCATCGTGAGGGTTTTCAGGATGATATCATGCGAGCGCTTGCCTTTGAGATGGGCGATGAAGCCGACGCCGCAAGCGTCTTTCTCACGTGAAGGGTGCCAAAGTCCTTGGGGAGCGGGCCAACCAAATGGGGATGTCTGTGATTCTGACATGGGAGATATGAAGGAAGGAGATTCTTGTCGAAATTAGTGGTGCCGGGTCACGGCGCAAGGTGGCGGGTCGGGAAAATTAGCATTTTGGAAGCTCCTGATACATCGCGGAAACTTCCTGAATTCATGGAAGCAACGCCGATAGGTAAAGAAACGGGCGGAAATCTGCTTTCCACGAAGAACCGTGTCAAGACCGGGAAAACTGGGTCTCCCGGGAGGCTTCTTCCCCACTTGAACGCAGGAGGAGATTGATTCCAAGAACTTCTAAAGAATTCCAGCTTCACCCCGGGGGGCAGAGTGGGTATCGATGGAATTCTATGAGCATTTGCGCGAATTTTCGTCCATCGGCGGCTCAATTTTTCTAATTAAGCTTACAACCGTTGACCTTGAGCCGAAGCCGGCATAGAAATATAAATGCAATATTGCATCATTCGGCCTGGTGTTGTGCTGCTCGATCTGAGCGAGCGCCCGGAAGCGCCACCTCGATGGGTAAAGCGTAAAAATGTTTACCTCGGTGAACTCCCTAATTATTCTCACGCGATGAATCCCAAAAGCCCTCGTGAATCTCATCCTTTTTCAAAATAACTTATCCGCTACCAAGTTGTCCGGACAGCGGCCGCCATCGCTCAGACTGGGCGGTCACACTCCCGAGTGCTCCTGCGAGGTGGGATGATTGGCAACGTATTCGCCAACAAAAATCGCTTACGTAATTATGAAAGCTAACATTAGACAAACGCGAATCGGCGCCCTCGTGCTCGCTACACTTCTGGGGGTTTCCACCTCTTCCTTCGCTCAGAAGAATGAAACTAACACACTAACTGATGCCCAAAAAGCCGAAGGCTGGACCCTGCTCTGGGACGGGAAAACTAACGAGGGCTGGCGCAGTCCTAAGTCCGACAGTTTTCCCACCAAAGGCTGGATCATAAGCGATGGCATGCTCAGTACGTTGGAAAACAAGGGGAAAGAGGCTGCTAGCGGTGGTGACATCATTACCCGCAAGCGTTATGCGGATTTCGAACTCAAGGTGGATTTCAAAATCACTACCGGGGCGAATAGCGGGATTAAGATCTTCGTCCAACCAAATATCGCTCCCATCGGTAAAGCGGGAGAACCGGCGGCAGTCGGATCTGCTATTGGAATGGAATTCCAAATCCTCGATGACAAGGTTCACCCAGATGCGAAGCTTGGCCGAAATGGAGACCGGACCATTGGCTCGCTTTATGATCTCATTCCAGCACCAATGGACAAGAACGTGAAGCCCATCGGCGAGTGGAATCAAGCCCACATCCTCTCGCAGGGTAAGCATGTCACTTTCTGGCTTAATGGGGTGAAAACTGTCGAGTTTGATCGTGGCTCGGAGGATTTCCGAGCTCGTGTTGCTGAAAGCAAATACCATAATATCCCCGGATTTGGGGAGTGGGCGGACGGACACATCATGCTTCAGGAACACGGCAACCAAGTGTTCTATCGAAATGTGATGCTTCGCGAGCTTGGCAAGAAGTGAATTGCTAGGAATCACAGAACAGCTTATAGAAACATCGACAATGTCGGTTTGTTCGAAACCTCCAAAAGTATTTTAATTACGGGGCTGACGTAGCGGCTTCCGGAAATTTTCCCTTGGTTGGAAAAAATTGAACAATCCTTTCCCTGAAATGCTGCAAATGTATGACGAAGCGATGAACCAAGTTGTCGAACCAGATGAATTCGAGATCATCAGTGGAAATTCTTCCGAAGCAAAAAATTCGGCGATTTTGAAATTGAACGAATAGGGCCTTTTGTTCGGTTAGGATAAATTCAGCTTCGCCCGACTCCGGTGCTCGAAACAAACGAGTCTTGGTCTAGTGCGGGATGGGGACCGGGACAACGCTTGGGCATTTGCCGCTGTTAGTTCCTGTCACCCGGCCTGATGCATCGCGCTGGGTGCCAGTGAACGTTCCCGATTGACTGCTGCTCGTGTTAGTCGTTCCGATAATGCGTCCTGAATCATCCCTGTATTGTGTGCTGGAGCTGGAGCTGCCGGCGGCATGAGAATCGGCGATACCGGCCACGCGACCGGTGGCATCCCGGTATGTGGTGTGCGAGGATGTGCCGTTAGCAGAGGTTTGCGCTGCCCCGGTTAGGCGACCGCTCCCGTCTCGGTATTCAGTGCTCGTCGTCTTGCCGCTGGAATCCGATCGGCTCGTGGATGTGCCGGTGACAATACCGGAGGCATTACGCGTCGTCGAGCTTACAGTGCCGTTTGAGCTCTTCTGATGTTGGATCGTTCGAATAATCCGCCCTGACCCATCGCGAACGACTTCCTGGCAGGTGTCCGCTTTTAACTGGGAGGCCAAAGCGATACAGAGAAAGATTGTGAATGGAATGGCTTTCATACGGACGTTCGACGGATCTTTGTTAGGTTCCATTGAATCAGGAATCCAATGGTTCCTCAAGCGGGGAATCAGGCATTTTTCCTCCGGGATTTTCCTTAATGGCCGTGCGTGGGGCCGTAATTACCCGGCATTTTCGGGGCATGAACCGATTGGAAAAAGAGCTGACGTTCGAGCAAATCCGCGAATAGTAAGATCGGAAGGGCGATCCATGGCACGGTTAGGGAGACCAAAACTGCGAGCAGGGCGAAGGTGAAACGGGCACGTAGGATGACGCCTAACGGGCCAAGCTGAAGTCGGGCGCTGTGAGTATCCGGCGTCCAAGCCGCGTCTTCGTCCTCACCGAGTTTAAGCAAGCGCAATTCGGGAAGCAGCTTGGCGATCACGGTGGCGGCGAAAAGGCTGCAAGCAAGGAGGCCTGGACCACGTCCGATTAGATTTCCAAGTGCCGCGAACGACACGACGGTGCCAAAGAACCGAGTCGCTCCTAACGGAAATCGCCAGAGGGAGCGGTGGGTATCGTGATAGATCATGACACTGGTGAAGACGGCTATGGCGCTGAGAGGAAATGCCGAGAAATGAGTGAGCCGTGAGCAGAGTGGGATTAGATCGGCAATGAAAGGAGGAATGGGGAGTTTTGGGAGATAGGGAAGCGCGGCGAAGGTGGAGAGAAGAACGGGAAGGGGTGCGAAGAGGGAGAATGCGAGGATTTCCCGGGAGAGCCATGAGGTGCGGAGACCAATGAAAAATCGCCAAGCCTTGAGCGGCTGACCGAGGTGGAGGACGGATGCACCCATGCCGCAGAAAAAAATGGCAGTGCCGGTGAGTGTTAGGGGGAGATCGCCATGGGCTGATAGAAGAATACCGATCCCAGCCTGAGTTAGCATCAGCATGAAGACGAGCGGCCAGTGAGCGTGCTGGGGAATGAGGGCCAGACGATCAGCCGCAGTGGCGGAGGCCGGGACTTCACGGCCGATGTAACGGGTCGTGGGCAGAGTGATTGCAGAGTTTGCGACGCTGGAAAATTGTGCACTGGGACTTGATAGAAATAGATTGGTGTTCGTATTTTTTCGTCTGGCCTCCGGCTTTGGGTTTGTGGCCACTTTGACGATGCGGATTGCCTCGGTTGGGCAGGCTTGCACGCAGGCGGGGGCTTCTCCTTCTGCGAGACGCTGGTGGCACATATCACACTTCCTAACAATACCTCGCTTTTTCGAGTATTTCGGAACATCGTATGGGCACTTAAGGATGCAATAGGAGCAACCAATGCATTGGTCATCCAAATGGCGGACAATACCGGTGTCCTTATCCTTATCATAAGCGCCGACCGGGCAGCCGTTCATGCAGCCGGGGTCTTCGCAATGATGACAGGCAGTGGTGATTGTTTGCTGCCACTTGGGCGCTTCATCACCACCTAACAAGGTGCCGACATCGCGCCAGGCTTCGTGGTCGTCGAGCCCATTGAGCGAGTGGCAGGCGGAAACGCAAGCCTTGCAGCCGGTGCAGCGATCAAGCGACACCTCGAAGGCGTATTGCTCACCCTCACCGGGCTTGGTGAGGGGGATGAGGCTGCGATAGTGATCCGCAAGGTCTGGCTGGCGGTGATGGGTTTCAGAGAACTTCGCAACTGGGGTCTGGAGCTGTTTTTGCTCGGCGAGGAGTTGATCGATGAGATTGCCCGGGTCGGTGTCCGCCGCGCTTGAGCGCTTGAGAGCTGGCAGCCGTTGAAAGGGCGGAGGCACAGGGTGGAGAGAGAAAAATGAGATTGGCGGAATCAATTCCGCGCGCCAGTTAGGCTATGCAGCGGCGATGCTCAGGGCTCGCTCGACTTGTGAGATCCAAGTGGCGAAGGGTTTGTCGTAATCGACATCGCACTCGACGATCGGTGTCATGCGTCTCGCACCGAGGCAGGAAAGCCGCTGGTCAAAATCGCTGCCGCATTTGCAGTAGTCCGGGTAGCTGGAGTCTCCCAGAGCGAGGACAGAATAACTGAGCGATGTTAGAGATGGAGCGTCGACAGCGTGGAGGGCGGCATGGAGGGCTGCCGCATTATCTGGTGGTTCCCCATCGCCATAAGTGGAGGTAATGATAAGAAGATGGGATGTGGCGGATAGATCCGCGGGCGTGACATCCGCCATGTTACGCAGGGTGGTGGAATGGCCCTTTGTGGCGAGGGCTTTGCTGAGTTTCTTGCCCAGCATTTCGGAGTTTCCAGTTTGGGAACCCCAGAGGATGGTAATTGGAAGACTAACTGCGGGAGCTTGAGCCGTCACGGCATTTCCAATGGAGGAAGGAGTTAGAGCGGAATTCAAGGCATCGAGATAGCCCTTGAGCCACATTTTCTGAGGGCCGGAGAATGGTGCGGTGTTCGGGACGGTGAGCGGCATGAGTTCAGTGAATGTTGGGTCAGGCGGCGGCGGTCTTCGCGGGATCGCAAAGATGAATGAGTTGCTCCGGGGTGTGGCGGTTAGTAAATTGAGCGAACGTTTCTTCCTCATTCCGGTCACGCAGATACGTGACGAGGATTTGCTCGATGAGCGCGGGCATTTCATCGGCACGGACGGATTTCCAAATTTCCCGAGCGATTGCTTGGGTGTCGTCGACTCCTCCGCCAAGCACGATGGTGTAACCATCCACGGTCGAGCCGTCCTCGATTTTCACGCGGGTGCCCATCATGCCGATATCGCCAATGTAATGTTGGGCGCAGGAGTTCTGACAGCCAGTTAGGTGAATGTTTACGGGCTGATCGAGGATCATTTTCGCGGAGAGATGCTTGCCGAGTGCAATGGCTTGGCCCTTGGTATCGGCGGCGGCGAACTTGCAACCTTTGCTGCCAGTGCAGGCGATGAGGCCGCCGGTGAGCGTGTTGTTTCGATGATCGAGGCCGGCTGCCTGGATGGCGGTGATGGCGGCTTGGAGGTTATCCTCAGCGATACCTGGAATGATGAGATTCTGCCAGACGGTTAGCCGGATTTCTCCGCGACCGAATTGATCTGCGACGTCTGCTAGAGCGAGCATCTGCGCGACGGACATACGTCCCACCGGGGTGAGCACGCCGATGTAATGTTTGCCGTCCGATTGCGGATGGATGCCTAGGTGCCCGTGCTTGGACTTCGGGGCGGACGGTTCGCAGCTGTCTAACGGAAAATAACGCAGAGGGAAGGTGAGTTTCTTGGCGGTTTCCTCTAGCATTTTTTCGATTCCCCAGTCATCGACGAGGTACTTGAGGCGGGCTTTCCTGCGGTTTGTGCGGTCGCCGTTTTCGATGAACACACGCATTGAAGCTGCCGCCACGGGCACGGTTTCAGCAGGGGTGAGTAGCAGGCCACAATCCGTGGCGAATTGTTGATGCCCGGTGATGCCGCAGAGTTGCATGCGAAAATAGACACCGGGTACGATGCCATTTTCGTTAGGTCCGACTTTCACCGCGTAGAAACCGATGTCATTGGTATCGGTGCAGCTGGAGATTTTCCCGCCAGAATCATAAGAGATGTTAAACTTACGTGGTAGCCCGTAGAGATCTCGGTTTTTAAGAATATAATGGTGCATTGCCCGCGCGTAGGGCATGACATCCATGAGCTCCGTGGGATCAAATCCGGTGGTGGGAGTGGCGGTGATGTTGCGGACATTGTCAGCGCCGGATCCCTGGGAGGTGAGGCCAAGTTCGCTAAGTTTCATCAGGATCGCCGGACAGTTTTCTGGCATGATTTCGCGGACTTGAAGGTTGGCACGAGTGGTTAGATCAGTGTGGCCGGGGCCCCAGTCGGCGGCGATTTCTGCTAGGCCTCGAAACTGATAGGTGCTGAGAGCCCCACCGGCAATTCGACAGCGCAGCATGAAACTTTCCTGCGCCGGAGTGACGAAAAACAAGCCGTGAAACTTGTAGCGGAAAACGTCGCCATCGGTGGGAAAGCTGTTCGTTTCCGCGTTCGCGAGGATGGCATCGTAGCAATCGAGGCCGTTTTGCTCATGCTTGATGACTTCTTCGCGGCAGAGATCATCGATGGGTGTGCCGAATACGGTTTCGATGGCTTTGGACGGCTCGTGGGTGAAACGACTTTGCGCGTCCTGCCCGAGGAAGGGAAGGTCGCGAGCTTGTAGAATGCCCGAGACGAAGCCGGACAGATACGAAGTTTGATCCTCGGTAAAACCTGAGTTGTTGAAATCTACCATGAAAATGAGATTGGTTTCACTTCAAATAGCAACTGGCATGCCACGGACTCGCAGGTCTCTGGGATGCTCAATCAATTGAGACATCACGCGCATGAGCGAAACTGATAAGCCCCCCCCCCATTGCCACAAATCCTGAGAAAAGTGCAGGCAAATACCTGTCACGATTATTTCAATCTAGGATACAGAATTTACGCCATGGCCGGGGACTTCGCCTCGACGAGCAACTGCTCAGCGGAATGATAGAGATCTTCTCGATAGATTCTTGATAGAGAGCCGCAGGTGCCATCTGGGATAATGCCGGCGTTCCGCATGCCCGCTAGCACCCAGGACGCCTTATCCACGGAGGGGCGGTTGAGCGAATTGCCGTGAAAGACGTGAAATGAAGAGGCGTTCGTGTGATCGACCCCTGAGTTGAAAACCGCTCCGAGACTGTTATTGAGAACTTCAATCGCCGCTCCGGTGTATTCTTTGCGGGCGAGAATTTTTACCAAGTCGTCGCGGAAATCTGCTTGCTGACAGAGGTGGCACGATTCTAGCAGAGCGGCGGAGAGCGCGATGGTTTCTTCTTTTCTTTCGCGGAGGAAATTTCCTGAAAGCAGCAGAATTTTTTCAGGGTGGCCGCGTGAGATATCTGCGGAGGTCACCGGGCACCAGCCGGTTCCGGCCATGATGGACTCGGAATTCCAAGGCTCGCCCACGCAGTAGCCGTCGATGTGGCCGGCTTTCAAATGCCGTGGCATCAGGGGCGGCGGCAAAAAGATGATTTCCACGTCATCGTTAGAGGTGATACCGCTGCGTTTCAGCCAGCTTTGCAGAAGCGAAAAGTGCGATGAATAACGGTGGGTGACGGCCATCGTGAAAGGCCGTTCCTTTTTCCAGGAGTGGCTCAGGTAAGCACCGAGCTTTTCACCGCGTCCGATCTTTTCCGGGCCCATTTCGGTGGAAATCGTGATGGCATTCCCGTGCAGACTGAGAATCAGCGGAACCGCGACCTCACAGCGCATTTCATTGAAACCCAAGCCCAAGGCCAGAGCGATCCCTGCAATGGACTGCGCTGCATCCAAATGGCCGAAAATCATTTTGTCCCGCACACTCGCCCAGCCCAGTTCGCGAGAAAGCTCCACATTCAGGCCGTAACGCTCGAAAATCCCTGTCTCCTTCGCCACCGCTAGCGGCGCGCAGTCACTCAACGGCACAAAGCCTAAGCGGATTGCGGAATGTCCTGAAAACTGCGAGTTAAGGGCGACCATTTGGACTCCTTAAGCTTTTTGAATGCCAATTTTAAAGATTGCGTGGAAATGGAATTAAATTGATTGAGCCTCACTCATGATCGGAATTCATGAATGTATAGAATAGAGATACAGCACGTGCATTTTTCACACGGGGCGGCTTTCTGATTTCACGCACACACGGGCGAGCGGTAAACCATTTGCACTATGCCACCTACCATCGGAAATGACTTTCAGCATATTTCCTAACAAAAGGTCTCAATCCTTCGCACGTTTCACCGCTTAAAGATCAAACCATGCGGATGGCTCGTGCTGGCAGGCGCAGTGAAGGTCGATGTGTCCGTGGCCGACATCGCTGAGGCATGAGCGGAGAGAGGAAAGGATGATTTCAGGGGTGTTACAATCCGAGCTCAAGTGGCCTAACACAATACGGCCGAGCGCGGGGTGGGCGATTTCCCGGATCAATTCGGTAACTTGGCCGTTAGATAAATGCCCATGACGAGAGCTGATGCGTTGCTTGATCGACCATGGGCGTTTGGTGTCCGCTTCCAGCAGGGCTTCATCATAGTTTGCCTCGACGAAAAGCCCACGCAAGCCGCGCAAGCGCTCGGTCATGCTGCGAGTCACGAACCCGGCATCGGATAGAAATCCCAGACGCCGCGAGTCATCGCCCACGACGAAGCCCACCGGGTCCACGGCGTCATGTTGGATCGCGAACGTTTCGATCGTCGCTCCGCCGACTGAGAATGCTTGCCCTGCCTCAAACAGTTTCCATTGCCCGCCATCGATGCCTGCCTCGCGGACAACGCGGGCCGTGGCGGCGGTGGTGTAAACGGGGAGGGGATTTTGCTTGAGAAAAATCTTGAGCCCTTTGACGTGATCACCGTGCTCGTGAGTTAACAGGATACCGTCTAATCCAGCGGGCTCAACCCCGACCTGGCGGAGACGCAGTGACAGTTGTTTCGCGCTCAACCCGGCATCGATTAGCAGGCACATCCCACCGCATTCGATGACCGCCGCATTTCCACTACTTCCACTGCCAAGCACCACAAATCGCATTACGTGGGGAACGATGGCCCGCTCGATAAAATGAGGCAAGGACTACCATGGGCCCCGCCCATCAAAAAAAAGAAAACCGCTGTGCCGTCCTTGGCGCTGTGAGCCACGTTCCGTAAACTCAATAAGTGGGGTCGTCCGGTGGTTTTCCGTCTTCCTAAATAGGCATGACATCGTCCATCGGAAGATGACCCCGGTTCAATCATATCGGTTCGGGCCAGCTACCAAATTAGTCGTACACAGCAGTCGCGTGCAGATTACCCCTGAGGCGTATTCCCGCAACCGAAATTTGAAAAAAGAAAAGGCTTCACAAATGCAAATTGAGAGTTTTCGGAAACTGGATTTTACTCTGTCGCCCGGCTTCAAGGATGTTAATTGTTGCTTCATGAAATTCGTTTGTCTCTTTTGTGTGAGCGCTACCGCAGTCTTCGCAGGGCCTCCGCTACCGCCCGATCCGGATGAGGCAGCCTATCCGGCGATCGAACGTTTCGTGGAAGTTTTGGAAGCGGTGCGCAAGCGCCATCCCGACGTAGATCGGCTCGCTTATGATCGCCTCGTGAATCATGCGCTCGAAGGGATGTTAGCGAGCCTTGATCCGCATTCGTCGTTCATCCATCCGAAGATGGCCACGCAGTTGAGAGAGCATGCGGATTTGAATCCTGAGCTGCCCTCGTTAGGTCTTGCTTTGGGGGTGCGTGATGATGGTCCTTATGTTACTAACATTTCTCCGCAGGGTCCGGCGGCGCTTGCTAACATTTTGCCTGGATCGGCGCTGTTGGAGATTGATGGGAGAAAAACGGCAGGTGTGGCATTTACAGAATTGCTTGCGCCCTTAAGCCGTGCACCCGGAGAAACGACGAAATTGCTCCTAAAATCTCCGGCCGCACCGCAGCCGTTCGAGGTTTCGCTGGTGCATCGAATGGTCGAGCAACGCTCGGTGGTTGAGACGAAAATTTGGGATAAGCCGCGAGGGATCGGCTATGTGAGGCTGGCATCGTTTGGTAACAATTGCGCTCGTGAAATGGAAGCGGCGCTTGATGAGTTAGAAGACGCGGGGATGAAGTCATTGGTTTTTGATCTGCGCGAAAACGGCGGCGGCGATTTGCATGAAACCGTGAAAATTCTCGGTCTCTTTCTGCCTCCTAACACCGCAGTTGTCACCACCCGTGGCCGCGGTGGGGAGTCCGCTGAGCCGATGAAGACACCCGAACGACAGCGCCGGAAGCGTGACTATCCTGTCGTTATTCTGCTTAACCGGATGTCGGCCTCGGCCTCCGAATTGACGGCGGGAGCGCTTCAGGATTTAAAGCGGGCAATGATCGTGGGCGAACTCAGCTACGGGAAAGGTTCGGTGCAGAACATCATTCCCATGGGCGGTGGAACGGCGCTGCGTCTAACAATTGCGACCTACCATACGCCATCCGGGAAAACTCCGCACCGGAAGGGGATTACTCCGGATGTGCCAGTGCTCATCGATGATGTGGGCCGTACGAATTTCCAAAAACGCTGTCGGATCAATACACTCGCGCCAGAAGAACGGAAGAATATCGAAGCATGGCAGGATCCGGTGATCGATGCTGCAATCAAGGTTTTTTCGAAATAGGATTCTGTTCCCGAATGATTAGATCAGCTCCGATGCGATGGGATCGACCAGTGCACGACCTCGGTGAATGAGGGTGATTCTGTCGTTAGAAAAGTGCAGCAGTCCCTCATTTGCGAGATGTCCGGCTCGTGCGAGTGCATCGGGGCTGAGGAGTGAGATCAGAATGCCGTCTTTTGTCCGCAGGCCGAGCGCGATTCTTTCGAGGCGGCGAGCCTCTGCATCGAGGCTTTCGGATTCGTGGAGGGCGTGGCCGATCGATTGCACTTGAGTCACGTAGCGGGCGGTGTCAGGGATGTTTTTCGAGCGGACGGAATCGATGGTAGAGACGGCGGACGGGCCGAGTCCGAGATAATCTTCGCCGCGCCAGTAGCCTTGGTTATGAGAGGAATGATGGGCGGGTTTTGCGTAATTTGAAGTTTCGTAATGATCGAAACCCGCAGCTTCTAGCAGTTCATCGGCAAGATGGAAAAACTCGGCGTCATGGTCCTCGTTCTCGCGCATTTCGCCACGGCGCAGGGATTCAAAAAAGACCGTGTCTTCTTCGTAAGTAAGATTATACGCGGAAATGTGATCCGGTTTGAGTGCGATGGTGTGTTGTAGGGTTTCCTCCCAGTCGGCCTTCGATTGGCCCGGGATGGAAAACATTAGGTCAATATTGATCGAGGGAATACCCGCCTCGCGGAGGATACTGATAGATTCACTGGCTTGCGCAACGGTGTGCTCGCGGCCCAGAATTTCTAAAATATGTGGTGCGAAGGATTGGATACCGAGCGAGACACGAGTCACACCAAGTTCACGGAAAAGCTTGGCTTTTGCCGCATCAAAGGTCGCCGGGTTTGCTTCCAAGGTGACTTCATCAAGTTTTGAGAAATCGATCTTCTCATGCAAAGCGGTGAAGAGTCGCGAGAGATGGCTGGGTGAAAGCATGCTCGGCGTGCCGCCGCCTAGATAGATCGTGCGCGGCTTTTCTATCAGGCGTTGTTTTGCCTCCTCCGTGAGCGCATCGATAAAACTTCCTATCGAAGTGGCGCCAGGGGTGTGCTTGTAAAACGAGCAGTAAGGGCAGATCCGATGGCAGAAGGGGATATGTAGATAAAGCAGCAAGGTCTAACTTTCGATATGCTGGGCCCGTGAAATGTAACTGGCCACGGCGGCGCGGGTGATTGACGCTACTTCTGCTTCGGGTTTGGCGAAGGGTGGCACGAACCATGGATAAGAACCTAGCAGGTCCGTAAGAACTGCCACTTCACCATCGCAGGTACTTTGACCGCAACCGATGCCGATGGTGGGAACGGCGAGTGATTGGGAAAGGAGTCTAGCAGTTTCTGGAATGATGGACTCGAAAACGATTGCAAACACGCCGGCTTGAATGATCGAGTCGGCACCTTCGCGGATGGCTTCGATTTGCTCGGGGGTTTTGCCCTTTTTCCGATAGCCGCCCTCCTCTCGCACGCGCTGGGGAAGCATGCCGAGGTGCCCCATGACGGGAATGCCCGCACCGGTGATGGCTCGAATCTTTTCCGCCTGGCGGGTGCCGCCTTCGAGTTTCACCGCTTCTGCACCTGCTGCGACGAGGCACCGGGCGGTTTCTAGCGCTTGAGCAGGCGTGTCGTAAGTGTGAATTGGGAAATCGCCTACGATCAATGCGCGCGGTTTCGCACGGGCGACGGCGGCGATGTGATGAAGCATGTGGTCCAAAGTGACGTGCGTGGTATCCGGGAAGCCCAAAACGACCATGCCGAGCGAGTCGCCCACGAGAAGAACATCGATCCCGCTTTCATCGAGTAGGCGGGCGCTCGGGTAATCGTAAGCGGTCAGCGCTGCGATGGGGAGACCGGCTTTGCGGGCTCGGATGGATTCGGCTTTTTGAAGGGCGGTCACTGGGGTTTCACACTTTCAGAAACTAAAAAGCCCCCGCTTGGGGCGGAGGCTGATGATTAAATTGGCGACCCGTAAGGGAGTCGAACCCTTCTTGCCAGGATGAAAACCTGGAGTCCTAACCGATAGACGAACGGGTCGTGTGCTGTGAGGCGGGCGGAAAAGAACCGCAATCGCTCAGACTGTGCAAGGTTTTTTTAGGGAAAAAATCGTGACTGCCGGGATCATGGTGGAAATGAACGGGTTTCCTGTGATTACCCTGAATACTGGCTTGTCAAGCGGGGGTGGATTTCTAGGGTAACTGCCCTTTCATCGGGGCACAACAAGCCACCCTGTTTTTACTACGAATATGAATACGAACCAACTCGCGCAAGCCGCCAATGAAGCCCGTGGCCTCGCCATGGATGCCGTCCATGCCTGTAACTCCGGCCATCTGGGCCTCCCACTGGGCTGTGCCGAGATCGGTGCAGTGCTGTTTGGAGAGTCTCTGCGTTATTTCCCGGATGCACCGAAGTGGCTTAACCGCGATCGTTTCGTGCTTTCTGCAGGTCATGGCTCGATGTTTATCTACAGTTGGCTACATCTAGCAGGTTATGCGGTCTCTCGGGAGGATTTGAAAAATTTCCGCCGCCTGCATTCGATCACACCCGGGCACCCAGAGTTTCATGAAACGCCCGGCGTGGAAGCAACCACCGGCCCACTCGGCCAAGGCGTGGGCAATGCCGTGGGTTATGCGCTTTCGGGAAAACGCGCCGCAGCGCTTTATAACACCGCCGACCATACGATCATCGATCACCATGTGTTTGCCATTCTTGGCGATGGTTGCCTTCAAGAAGGCGTCGCAAAGGAGGCGATCGCATTCGCTGGCCACAACGGGCTCGATAACCTCGTTCTCATCTATGATTCTAACGACGTGACGCTTGATGCGATGGCGGTATTCACGCAGGGCGAAGACGCCGAGCAATATTTCACCTCACAACGTTGGGACGCGGTCACCATCGATGGTCACGACCTTGTGGCCATTGCTGCGGCGATTGAAACTGCCAAAGCTAACAACAACGGACGTCCCAAGGTCATCATCGCGAAAACTCTCATCGCAAAGGGAATTCCTGAAGTCGCAGGCACGGCAAAAGGCCATGGCGAAGGCGGGGCAAAATTCATCGATGCCGCCCGCGCCGGTCTCGGCCTCCCGGCGGATGAGCATTTTTATGTTTCTCCTGAAACTCTCGCCTATTTCGCTGATAGAAAAGCAGCGTCAAAAGGAGTGTTCGAAGCATGGCAAGCCAAGTACGACGCATGGGCCGCCGCCAATCCGGCACTCGCTTCTCAGCTAACAGCGGGTATCTCTAACGCCGTCCCGCTCGATCTCACTTCGCAAATCCCGGCTTTCGCTGCAGATTATAAAGATGCCACCCGTTCCGCAGGAGCCACGGTTATTAATGCGGTGGCGAAGGCGATGCCGCAATTCCTCACCGGAAGCGCCGATCTTTTCGGCTCGACCAAAAACTACATTAAGGACGGCGGTGATTTTTCCGCTTCCAATTCGCTGGGTAGAAATATCTGGTTCGGCATTCGCGAGCACGCGATGGGCGCGATCTGCAATGGCATCGCCTATGATGGTCTGTTCCGTGCGAGCGGCGCGACCTTCCTTGTCTTCGCCGACTACCTGCGTGGCTCGATCCGCCTTGCTTCTCTATCCGGTCTGCCAGTGACCTATATTTTCACCCATGACTCCGTTGGCGTGGGTGAAGATGGACCTACTCATCAGCCGGTGGAAACCGTGAGTGGTCTCCGCGTCATTCCTAACCTCGACGTAGTTCGCCCCGGCGATGCCGAGGAAACCGCTGGTGCATTCGTGGCTGCGATGAGCCGCACCGATGGACCAACCGCTCTCATTCTAACACGCCAAGCAATTCCGTTAATGAACGAGTTGTCCGTCGAGTTCCGCCGCGATGGGGTGCTCCGCGGTGGCTACATTGCCCGCAAGGAAACAGGCGCACTCACCACTATTCTGCTAGGAAGCGGTTCCGAGCTGCAACACGCGATGGCCGCTGCCGCTGAGCTGGGAGATGGCGTCCGCGTAGTGTCCATGCCTTGTTTCGAGCGTTTTGATCGTCAGAGCGCCGAGTATCGTGAAAGCGTGCTGCCCAAGGCTGTTACTAAGCGCATTTCGATCGAGGCCGGTGTCACCGATCTATGGTGGAAATACGTCGGAACCGAAGGCAAAGCGCTCGGAATTGACCGCTTCGGCATGAGCGCACCGGGAGACGTCGTTTTCAAGGAACTCGGCATCACCAAGGAACACATTATCGCTGCGGCGAAATAATTCCCGCAGATCACCGATTCAACCATGGCCCGGCCAGCAATGGCCGGGCCTTTTTTGTGCCCATTCAAAAGTCCTAGCGAGTTCTCGAAAAGGTGCCTTTGTAGAATCAAAACTTTTGAGATTCCAGATGGCCCGCCGCTACCCTAAATTTATTTTCTAAGGAAGTTTCCCCCATCGTGTCTTCATAGATGGAATGCATGACCACGCACCCGTCGATTCATGGAAATTCAAACCGCCACTGCCTGTTCCCCGGATGACGCTCAACGAAAGCCTGTGATCACGCTTCAAAGACCCATGGAGGAAAAATCGACACTCCGGCAGGTCTTCGTTGCGGAAGAATCACCACTCATGCGCTACGCCTACGGACTCGTCGGACAGCGGGAAACGGCGGAGGACCTCGTCCAAGAGGCGTTTCTCAGACTCCACCAACATTGGGACGAAGTCACCAATCCCCGCGCGTGGCTTTTCCGATCTATTAGAAATCTCGCACTCAACCACCTCCGCGATCACAAACGTGAAACATCTATCGAAACCGGTCGTGAATGGGAAAGCCCATCGCCCGATCCTGAACAAGCCCTTGGTAAACTGGAAGCCATGGGCACCCTTCAGCTCCTGGTCGCAGAACTTCACGAAGAGGATCGCCAACTCATTGCCCTCAAATACCACGAAGGCCTCAAATACGATCAAATCAGCCAACGCACCGGCCTCAGTGTTAGTAACGTCGGCTACAAACTCCATCACTCTCTCAAACACCTCGCTGATTCCCTCCGCCGTCTAGGCGTGGAGTCAGCAGAAGGCTAACCATCCCAAATTTGAAATCCTTATGAACGAACCCTTCGACACCATTGGCGACGAGCCCATTGAGGCCCGCATCGTTGCGTGGGTGCTCGGTGAGGCCTCCGCCTTCGAAGCGGCGGAGCTAGAACGTTTGTGCGACGAGCGCCCGGAACTCCTTGTTTTCCAGCGCCGCATGCGTTCCCTCCACAGTATCCTCGCTGAAACCCAATCCTCCGAGAGTGATGACTCCTGGAAACTTCCCAATGAAAAACGCAAGGCACTGGAAGAAATCTTAGGTGAGGAAAAAGTTGTCAGACTGGAACTTAATAAAGAAATCCATCTTCGCCGCAGTGGACGCCGTGCCTTGTTAGCAATTGCGGCATGTGTGATTCTAACTCTATCAATCTTCCCTTTTCTCCCTAAAGAATTTGAAAGCGAAGCGATCATTGAGATCAAGCCACAGAATGGCACCACACTGCTCGAAGGCTCTCATTCAGCGAGTGCTTTCAACCAACCCTTAACCCCACAGTTTTTCGGGACGGAGTTTGGAAAAATCAAGAGCCGTAGTTCGCTTGAAAAAGTAATTACTAATCTTGATCTAGCAGACCGCTGGGGGGTGGACAAGGAGTCTGCGATGAGATTGCTGAAGAAAAGCGTTACGGTTCAGAACGTCAAGGGAACCGATCTGATCTCGATCCGCGCAAGGAATGCGAACGTTGAGGATGCCAGAGACATCACCGCCGAAGTAGTCAAAGCTTACAAAGCCTACCGGACCGAAATTGAGCGTAAAAATGCGGAAAAGTCTTTGTTTGAACTCAACAAAGCGATCCGCGATCAAGAGGATAAAGTGGAGGAACGCCGCAAGGTTCTCGCCATGATCGTTAGGACTAAAGGCATTATCTATAAGGGAATGGATTCATTTTACGGGGCTTCAGACGTAAATGGAGGTGCGCGTGAGGAAGCCATCACGCGCGGACTCGATGCCCAAGATTATGTGGAGGCAAAGCGCGATTTCGAAACAGATCAACAGTTGCTCCAACAGATGAAGCTCAAACAGATAGCGGGAACGATTTCAGCCAAAATGGGCCATGATAGTATTGAAGTTATCGATCAACCTGAAATCACCAGTCACGTTGCCATTCCATTTTTATCCAAGATGCCTGCAGCCGCACAGCTGGCGAGCAATGACCGCGGCAGTGATGGAAAAGTTGAAAAGAAAGCAGCCTCACTTCCCGCACCGCAGCCGGGGCTTGCAGTGGGATCTTTCAAACCTCGCGTTGTTGCATCGCAGGCTCAGGGAGGTGCCTTCACTGCTGGATTCTCCGATTCGGAAAACACCCCTTCCAACGCTCCTGCCGAGGAAAGATCCATGGAGCCTGCCACCGATCTAGCAAAAGCAAAAAAAACTCTGGCTACAGGGGAACTTGCTCAAAGCAGCCGGACCATGAGTTCTAGCGCCGCTTTAAGTGATATCGATGCGAACCTGAGTGATTCAGAGGCCAAAGATGAAATGAAGAACGACCACGGAGCCCTCGCTGGGAACGGGTCCTTTAACTCCATTGATGGAGTGGGATACGCTTCGGGTGGTGGCAAAGGTGCTGGAGCTCCAAATTTGTCTCAGCCAAAAAGTGAAGCTCGCCGCGGCGGTGCTATGTTTCAGCCCTCCGCACCCTCTCGTGAGCTCACTTCAAATAGAACAGAAAGTGAAACAGCGAGTGAGCTACCGTTAGACAGTAACGAATCTCCCGGTCATGGGCTCGCTGATAAATCCAATTTAGGAATTGACGCAAATTCTTCACGCTCAGATTTCCAACAGATAGAAAACAACGAAGCCCCGTCACTTTTGAACCATGCTAGAAAGGCTTCTGAACCAGGAGCCATTGCCTTCGTAGGTCGCGCTCAAGAAAATTCATTATCCAAGGTAGATGAAGATTTGAAGCCGTCAGCTTCAGCAGCCAGCGAGGGTGTGGAGTTTGCAGAAACGTCTGGCCTCTCTCTCAAAACAGACGTAGCTAGCGCCCCCATCCAAACACCCCTCGAATCCATCGAAGAAATCGCGACTGTGGAAGAACCCTACTCCACCTTCTCCCTCAACATTAACGACGCCTCGTTCCAGATCGCCAAGGCAGCGCTCGAAAAAGGCAATCGGCCCGATCCTACTGGCATTAAGATCGAGCAGTTCTATAACGCCGTGGACTATGGCGATCCCGCGCCAACATCTAACGAACCTGTTGCAGCCACCATCGAGCAATCTGCGCATCCGATTATTCCAGGCCGAAATCTGGTCCGCGTCGCATTGAAAATCGCTGCGGCCGGTCGCGGTGCTTCACAACCGCTTAGGCTCACGTTGCTCATTGATCAATCTGGCTCGATGGTACGCGAAGACCGCCGCGCTGCGATGGCAAACGCTCTGAAACAGCTCGGCGGTTTACTAACACCTAACGATCACCTCACCGTCATCGGTTTCTCTCGCCAGTCACATTTGCTCGCCGATGATATTACGGGCGATCAAGCCGAGAAACTCGGCGACCTCATCAACCAAACCGCTAGCGAAGGTGGCACTAACTTGGAAGAAGCGCTCAAGCTCGGCGAACAAATGGCCGCTCGTCACCAAATTGCTGGCCAACAAAACCGTATCGTGCTTTTTACCGATGGAGCCGCTAATCTAGGCGACGCCAAGCCCGACCGCCTTGCCGAGCGCGTAAAATCCATGCGCCAGAAAGGCATCGCGTTCGATATCGCCGGCATTGGGGCAGATGGGCTCAACGACCGTCTTCTATCCGAACTCGCGCGCAACGGAAACGGTCGCTATTATGTTGTTAGCGGTGAAAAAAACGACAGCTTCGCCCGTCAACTCGCCGGGGCTTTCCGTCCGGCTGCGGAGAATGTGAAAGTGCAGGTGCATCTCAACCCTGAGCGTGTCGGCCGCTACAAGTTGATCGGTTTCGAGAAAGATCGTTTAAAAACAGAAGACTTCCGCAACGATGCGGTCGATGCTGCCGAACTCGCCGCCGAGGAAGCCGGGGTCGCTATCTATCAAGTCGAAACCTTGCCCCAAGGAATCGGCGAGATCGGCGAAGTAAGTGTGCGTTTTCGCGATACGGCAAAAGACGAAATGGTGGAACGCACTTGGACCATTCCTTTCGAGTCTAGCGCTTTGTCCTTTGATCGTGCCGCGCCCGCTATGCAGCTCGCCGGGCTCTCGATGCTCGCCGCCGAAAAACTGCGCGGCGGCCCCCTAGCAGACGCGATTGATTTCAAACAACTCTCCGGCCCGAAGGCGTTAGTAAAACAATTCTACGGCAATAGCACCCGCGTCGCGGAAATGCTTTGGGTGATTGGGAAACTCGAATAAACAGAATTTACAAGGCATTTACCCATTTCCATGTCGAACCGTGTCAAAAATCAAACCGTTATGAAAACACTATTTACCAGAAATAATGAGCAGGGATCTTGTTGTTCCTTCTTCCAGTGGACAGTAAAGTTCACTCTCCTTATCGCCCTTGCCACACTCGGGATCGCCCAAGAACCCTCTGACCGCGTCGTCATCCTTCCCGTCGAGAAGGCCCCAAAAGAGGTCCCGCTCTTCTTCTCCGCCACTGCGGAAGTCGATGCCCAGGTGAGCCTATCAGAAATCATCAGCGAACAGCGGTTGTCCTTTCATATTCACCAAGGCAAGGCTGAAACTCTAACGCTCGGCCTCAGCGGGGCAGGGGATGTGATTGCCGTAACTGGCGATGGCCTACGCGATTGGTCGGTCCGGGTCACTGAAGATGGCTCGCGCTTTCTCGATGTACGTCCGATGCCAGTGGAAGGAAAATTTCCAATAGATCTCAAAGTCGTGGTGAAAACCCGGCTAAAAATTGAAAAGAATTATGGTAATTTGCTTCTCCCTGCGCCCGGCGTTGCCACGGGATTTTCGCTCGCTCTCAAAATTACCACGGATGCCGGAGTTGATATCCGAGTTGTCAAAGCGGATGGCCTCGCCCCGGTGCATTCAGCGGATTCCCACCAATTCATCGGCACCAGCGCTGCCGCTTTGGACGTCGAAGTTTTCCCCAATGGCTCAGGCTCGCGCGGCTTGGAAATGATGGATGTGAACGTCGTGGGAAGAAAATCCGAAGACGGCAACAACGTTTCATTCCATCTGACAGGTAAGGCTCGCTCTGCGGCTGAAGGCTCGTCGGTTGAGTTGTTAGGTGGTGGTGCCGCGCTGGCAGGCACTGTTTCCGGCGATGGTTGGCATGTGGTTCTGAGAGAGAAAAGCGGCAGCTATTTTTACGATCTAATTGCGGAGCGCAGTGGTGAATTTGCGGTCGCTCTCGATATCGAAGTGCCCGTGAAACATAAGGGCGACTGGCAAACTCTCGACTTCAAATTGCCCGCTGGCGTGGTGGTGCCGCTTTGGATCGAAGGCTTGGGAGACAAAGTTTCATTCAACCGCGAGCTGGCCGTAGTCCCCGAACGAGATGGCCAAAGCTGGCGTGGCTTTCTCCCGGCGAATGGCCTGGTTGCGATGGCTTGGCGCCCCACCGATGCTGTGGCGGATGGCGCACTTTTTTTCTCTAGCACCGAAACGAGCGACGTCCGTGTGGGCAGCGGACTGCTGCGCCAAATGACCACCGTGGACCTGCGCGTGCTGCAGGGTAAACTGTCGGAACTCTCACTCATACTCAGCGGTCCCGGCGAGGTTCTATCTGTTTCCGGGGATCCCGTGCTCGGCTGGATAGTGAGGCAAGACGGCGATGTGAGACGACTGGATGTGAAACTCAGCCGCCCCATCGAGGGCAGTGGACGCATTGTGATAGAGGCTCAATCCGCGCTCGGCAGCTTTCCGGTGCGGGCAGAAGCTCTGCGCATGGCTCCCGTGGGTGCACTCCGCCACAGCGGTTGGTTGCGGGTGGCGAACGAAGGTGCGGTTAGAATTGAAGTCGCTGATGCACGTGGTCTGATTCAACTCGCACCCGGGCAATTCCCAGGCGGTGTGGATGAAAAACTGCGGCAGGTTTTTGTCTATCGGTTCCCATCAGCGGACTATGGGTATTCGATCCAAGCGGATCAAGTGTTGCCGGAAATCGGAGTGACCGAAGTGACCGTTTACGAACTTGGTGAGACCGACCGCCGGATCACCAGTGATCTTGAGTTAGATATACGTGAGGCCCCGCTGCGCGAGTGGGAAATCGAGATCCCGGCGGACTACGCTGTGGCATCCGTCACAGGTGCAGAGGTGGCGGACTACGCCGTGGCCAGTGAGGCAAAGGATGGGCATCGCATGCTAAAAATCATTTTTAAACAGACTGTTGGAAATCGCCAGCTCGTCAGCGTAAAGTTAGAGAAAAACGATGCCGCGAAGGCAGGTGGGTGGGAGCTCTCTCCTCTCGGATTCCCGGGGGTGAAATCGCGCCGCGGTTATGTGGGTGCGGTGGCAGCGGCAGGCTATCGGTTAGGCGCTGGAAAAATCAATGGAGTGGCAGAAGTCCCCGTGACATTTTTCCCGAAGAAAACGGCGGGTTTGCAGCAATCGTTCCGCTTGCGTGAGAGGGATTGGAAAGTCGGTCTAACGGTCGAGGCACTGGGTCAAAGCGTGCAGGCGGATGTGTTTCACCTTTACTCGCTCAAGGCGGGCGCGGCTTATGGCAGCGTTTTGATTAATTACTTTGTCGTCGGTGCACCGGCGAACGGGTGGAGAATCTCCGTGCCGGAAGGGGCTGGAAATATCGACGTAACCGGGCAGAACGTGGGTCGCGATTGGCGGCGCGAAGGAAATATCGTGACTATCCCACTCTCGCGTCCGGTGCTTGGAACGGGCACCGTTTTACTCACTTTCGAACAGCCGATGAGTGCCCGTGGCGGTTTACTAACACCCGGCGAGGTCCGGCCGTTAGACGTGCAAGCAGAACGGGGATATGTGCAGGTGGTGAGTCCGCTCCAAGTGAAGTTTGAGAAACCGGTGAGCGAAGGTGCATTGCTCGCGATTGATCCCACCGAGCTGCCCGCGGAATTCCGTTTGCTCAGCAGTGCGCCGACGTTAGCTGCATGGCAATACACGGCACGAGATTTTAAAATCGGCATGAAAATTGAATGGTTCGATCAGGGGGAAACGGTCGATCAAGTCGTCGATTTCCTCAAACTATCCAGCCAAGTTTCGCGCGATGGGCAATGGGTGACGGATGCTCGGTTTTTCGTTAAATCGAAAGGACGCAATGCGATGCGTATGATTCTCCCGAAAGGCGTTTCTCTATGGGAAGCGAAAGTCGATGGAGAGTCCGTGAACGCGCGTTCGGACGGCGGCGAGACATTGATCCCGCTGCCCTTGAAGACTGACCCTAACCAATCCGTGGAAGTTTCATTACGCTATGGCGCACGTTCTGAAAATGCCACCCGCCCTCACCTTGTCGCACCGAAGTTGGCAGCCCCGGTGGTCATCGGCGAGTGGACAGTGACCGGCGACGATGGCCGCACGCTGGTGCCACGCGGCGGCTCCGCGCAACTGGTTCGCCCCGCTCTGGCAGAAAACGGCTGGGAATGGCAGGGTAGGCATTTGCCTGGCCTGGCGGCACTTATCTTATCGAGTGTTGCTGCTTTGATTCTTGGTAAGGGTGAGCCTGCGAGCGCGCGCCGGATTTTCTCGATCTTTGCGGTGATTGGCTTCATCGCGATTTCGATGATGCTTGGTTTATCTGCTGCCACTTCTGCCAGAGGTAATGCCGATATGTTAGAATACGCCGCGCCAGTTGTGGCAGCGGGCAGCGAGGTTGCAGTGGAAATAGGCAATGTCGCTCCTTGGGCGGCAAGAATCGGCATCGGCATGGGGCTGATAGGCATATTGGGAGTGGGGGCGCTCATATTTGGCAAGTTAATGCAACAGCGCCTGCTGATGGTCGCTGGCTTGTCGATGATTCTCGCGATGGCTCTATCAATTTCCGGAGGGGCAGCATTTTCGTTCGGAGTGATTGCATTCGTGGGTGTATGGTGGCTGTTGCCTCGAATCTGGCAGGTAATGCGCGATGCACGTGGGTCGAAAGCCATCGAATCCGCAGCGGTCATGATCTTTCTAGCCTTTTTATGTTCGGGGCATATCCAAGCGGGAGAAATTCCCGGAGTAAAATCTGCTGAGTCCATGATACAAGATTGGAAAATCAGTGATGGGCGACTTCATGGAACCATGGAAATCACTCTGCACGCCACTACGGGCGACCGCTTTTTGCTGCTCCAGCCCCCTGCGACTCTCAATGGCTTCTCAGGAGCGGGTCTCAGGGTGGTGAAGTCTCCGTTAGGGGATACTAATGCTTATTTTCTCGTTGCCGAAAGCAGTGGGAAACTCACCGGCAAGGCTACCTTTGAAATGCCTCTAGCCGATCCCGTGAAAGGCTGGTCTTTGCCTGGCGGACCCGCGGCCATGCGGCAGGTCACCGTACGTTGGGATCAGAGCGGATGGGAGTTTTTCTCACCAAGCGCCGCGAAGACTCAGGATCTATCAGGTCTCACGGAAAATGAAAGTGGTGCGGTGATGGTGTTAGGTCCGGCTTCTCTTGTGACCATTCAAGCCCGCCCAAAACAACGCAATATCGGTGCTGAGGAAACGCGCTTTTTCTCTGAGGTTTCTAACCTTTACCTGCCCGGTCCGGGTGTGGTGAATGGCAGGCACAGGGTGGTGATCCGCACCGCGCAGGGTAAGGTTTCGTCGTTAGTGATGAGTGTACCAGAAGGATTTACCGTGAGCGATGTGAACGATGGTCCGGTGGGTTCGTGGCGATTTGATCCAGAAAAACACGAGCTGCGTGTCTCCGTGGAACCGGCGCAAGCCCAAGCGTTCGCACTCACCATTGAGACTCAGCGCGGAGAAGGTGCTTTGCCTATGAATCTCGATCTCGAACCGATCCGAGTCAATGGTGCCGCAGGTGAAGTCGGATTTCTCGCCCTCGCTTTCGGCGATGATACCCAGCCTGAGACGGTAACGGTTGAAGGACTCTCACGCGTGAATCCTGAGGATTTCACAAGAAACCTCGTACCGCGCGACAAAGAAGGCAATCCGCTTGTCGTGCTACAGAACGCTTTCCGTTATGGCTCCGGTGCGGTGAAAGCCCATGTCAAAGTGGCTGCCGTTTCCCCAGAAATTCGTGCGGACTCGTGGCAGTTAGTTTCGCTCGGTGAGGATCGCATGGTGATCGCTGATGATCTAACGGTGACGATTACGCGCTCCGGTGTTTTTCGCCTGGATCTTGAAATCCCCGATGGCTTGGAAATCGAAAGTGCTACGGGAGAGGGGCTCAGCCATTGGACAGAAGGGAAAAATGGTAATACTCGTATTCTCACTCTCCATCTATCAGGAAAGACCATCGGCAAACGCGAATTTAATCTCACTCTCACCGCCCGTCCGCCCGGTGCGCAGGCGAAGTGGGCCGTGCCACGGCTTTCACTGCGTGATGCTTCCCGTGAAACGGGAGTGGTCACCGTAATTCCTGAGCGGGGTTTACAAGTGCTCACAGTGGATCGCAAAAATGTTTCCCAGCTTGACCCGCGCGAACTGGCAGACGCTCCGAACAACTCCGCCCGCGCCGCCGCTCGTCCTGGGGCACTGGCTTATCGGCTTTTACAAAGTGATTGGTCGCTCAATCTAGCAATCAGCCGGCTCGATGCCTGGGTGACCGCGCAAGTCTATCACGATGCCACACTCCGGGAAGGCCAGATGCTCACGCGGGCTGTGATCGGTTATAAAATTGAAAATGCCTCACTCAAATCTCTGCGTGTTAGAATTCCGGGCCTCGATGCCACCTCTGCGGCGACCGTGCGCGCCAGTGGCGCGGCCGTGGCGGATTTTGTTCCGATCGCGGGTGAAGAAGGGCTATGGGAAATCCAATTCCAACGCGGTGTGGCAGGGGAAACTAGTGTGGACATCGAATTCCAACGCGCCAGCAAGGACGATGGCACCGAGGTGATTCAGCCGCTCGTGTTAGAAAACGTGAAGAAGCTTTCCTACTTTGTGGCCGTGAGGGCAGCTGGTCGGCTCGAACTTGAATCCGGCACCCTTCCACGGGGCTGGCAGAAAGCAGATTGGGCCGTCTTGCAATCCACGCTCGGCCAAGCTGCTGGCAATGTCGCGCCGCTGATGGCCTATCGTGTGGCGGATCCCGAAGGCCCGTTGCCCGTTGTTTTGAAGCGCCACCAGTTAGCCGATCTTCAAAAGCTGCGTGTGTCGGATGGAAGTCTAACTACTTTGATGTCGCCGGATGGAGATGCATTAACGGCAGTGGATTTAAAGATGCAGGTGACAGGGAAGGGGACGCTGCGACTGAAGCTGCCCAAAAAATCAGAACTGTTCAATGTGCTAGTAAACGATGAGGGAGCCACCTTGGTCCGCGAGGGTGACGAATGGTTGTTCTACGTTTTTCCATCACCGGAGGTCGGCCGCCCCGCGACCGTGCATTTTGTTTACTCCGCCGGAACTTCCAAAGGAAAACACCTCGAAGGTCCGATCCTGAACGTGCCGATGGAAAGTCTCACTTGGCGCGTGCTCGTTCCGGAAGGTTGGAAAATGACCGATCACCGTGGCGATTTCGATTTGAAACAGCAGCAAGCGATGGGCTCGTTTCGCTTGGAGGAATATCAATCCTTCGTCGAAAGCAAAAAACAAAGTGCCTCAAAAAGCGCCGTCGCTCTGCTCGATCAAGCGAACGTCTGGCTGCGTGCGGGCGATCAGGAAAAAGCCGGCATCGCTCTCGGAAACGCGGTTCGCAGCAACCAGCTCGATGCCGCATCCGGCGAGGACGCTCGTGTCCAGCTCCGCCAGCTCAAGACCCAACAAGCGGTTCTCGGACTGAACACTCGCCGCCAGAAGCTTTCGCTCGATAACAATTCATCTAACGCTACCTTTGCTAACGAGCAGCTCGAACGCGCCGCCGAAGCCAATCCCGTTTTGCGCGGTGGCTACAACTACGATCCCAAACAATTCGACCGTTTTCTCGAAGGGAACACGGCCGATGAAAATTCTGCCCTCAAGGAAATCGCCAACCGCATCGTCACCCAACAGCTCGCCGCCGAGCCCGCGCCCGTTGCGCTCGATGTCACTCTACCCGAACGCGGCACCGTCCTAACATTCGGGCGCAGCGTGCAAGTCGATGGCGACCGCCCGATGTCGATCGACTTGAAACTCCAGCGTGTCAGCAGCAGCTATTCGTGGCTCGGAATGCTGCTCTGCGTGTTAGTTGGAGCGATGGGAGCGATGAGAAAACCCTCTCACTCACAGTGACTCTTGCGCCGCCAAATGACGCCAAATTTAGCGCTTATCGACTACTTCGGAGGCCTTCTAGAGTGCGCCCTGGATTAGTCCGTATTGCGCCAATGATAAATGACACCGGAGGAGGTAGGTCGTTGCGCCAGGATTCATGACACCTGGCGCTTGGTTTGGTTTTGGTTGTTTGGGGTGGTTTTGACAAGGGTTTCCGTTGGGGCGGACGGAGTGGAGGCG
>JANYEC010000050.1 GCA_025363295.1 Akkermansiaceae bacterium | reverse complement strand
ATGACAACCGCCCCATCGAAGGCAGCGCCTCGGACAGCAGCCCCACCGTCGGAACCCCGTATTATCTGGCTCCCGATAAAGGAGACGCCAACTGGAAACAGCATCCCGGCCCTAACGATCCCGATAACCTCCTCAACAGCGGCAGTGGGATGCGCACCTACAGCACCGTGCAGACGGAGGTCAGGCTGCACCGCTTGGCTCCTGATTCCGCCTCGCCGAACATCGCGAAACCCGAAGCCAGCAAGACATTTATCATCGCGCACAAGGTTTATAATGTCGCGACCTATGCCGGGGAAGTGACCTCCACGGAAGCCAAAACCCTGACCCTGGCCGAAGGTGAAGATGATGGTGGAGTCGCAGACACCCTCACCCTCGCTCCCGCCTTGGTGCCGAACACGACGAAGGTGGATGAGGCTTTATTTACCAACCTAGAAATCGTCGTCCCGAAAAACGATGAAGACACTACCCTTCCGGTCATCGTGGCCAATGACAACAACTGGGTGACAGGCCCGAACGGGTCGCCGGAGATGATCCTCAACTATAATGGGAGGGTCGTGCCAGCGGAGAAGAAACAAACGGAAGGCGGCTGGGCGTTGCTAAATTTCGATAACGACAGTGGTGTGGGCGACTTCAGTCATGGACATACGGAGGCTAAATCTGATCTGGATTACGTCGGTCCCATCGCAGCGGAAAAGGACCTGCTGCAACTGAAAGTGAAACAGCTGAACAGCTCTGAAACCGTAGGCTATCGGCTTAAGTTCGATGCCACGAACATCCGTATCTGGAAGCAGCCGGACCGGAGCGATCCGGTCACCTCAGAGCAGACCGTGTTCGGCGTAGCGGCTGGAAAAACCTATGCGGTGCTCTATGTAGAAGGCATCAAGTCCCATGATGATGACACAGGCACCATGATCACCGAGCAGATCAAGGTGGGTGCCACCGGAAGCTGGGCGGACGGGGACAAGGTAAAAATCCGCGTCGCCCAACCCATCGTCGTTCTCTTGGGAGATGGTGAAGAATGGACGACGCAGGACGGAAAACCGATAACAGATTATATTCAGCAGAATGCTCCGCAGAAGGACGGTAAGGTGGATCCCCTGTATCAGCGCACCTTCATGGGAGAGGCAAACACCTACCTGGTTTCCGGCTTTAATCAGGACCAGAAGAAGGTGTGCTACAGCTTCAGCGGAGCCATCGGAGAGAAGGCGAACAAACTGGCCAAGCTGGCGCTGAAGACGGAAGGCACGAACATTATCTTTGACGGGCATTCCAACTGGGGGATCGGCATTGCCTTTCAGACGGGACTCACGGAATACAACCAGTTCTTCTGGACGGCTGCGAATGGCCAGCCCGCCGTGAGCTTAGAAGGGTTTTCTCAACATCCGAACCTGACTATCGGTAATGGAGGGCGTAATCTTAATGCCGCAGGCAAGCTGAATTCACTGAGGAAAACTCAGATTCAAAACCGCTATCTGGCCGGGATACCCTTGAACAATATTGAGCGTTATCCAAACCTCGAGGTTCCCAAGATTGCTGTAGGAAGTAACTTCCTGGATAAAACACTTCCGATCCCCACGCTCAACCCCTCCGATGTCATGCACTACCACTATAAGGCTGACCCAGACTATGATGGCGATATTCAACTCCACCCCGGAGAAGAAGATAAACGCGTAATCATCCAGCGTCCGGGTGATACTGATGTGCCGACGGACCTGAAATATCGTTCACTGCTGTTCAGTCAGTGCAACTCCTTCCGCTACTACATTGAGAGCTTTAAGCACGGTGTGTTGATCGGCACTTGGGGCGAGATTGGGGATGAACAGATTGCCCGAACCTATGTGGAATCCATTGTTAGAGGAAAGTCATGGGCCGATACCAAAACAGCTTTGGATAAAACAGAGCCTGATGCCAACAGGGAAAATAAACGAGGCACCTTTCAAGTAACCACCTTCTAAAAACCACCATGAAAAAGACTTTTATTTTGATCTTGATATGGCTTCCGTTGTCCATTGAGGCCAGAGACGAAACTGAATCTTTAAACCAAATTCTAAATGCTACCGTCACTCTGGGGGGCATCCATGAAGATCGATTAGAACAACAGCTCAAGACTTGGAGTGGGGTAAACACGCTCGATGGAGTAGCCGCAGTGTATGAGCGATGGCTAAAACCAAGAGGTGGAATTGATAAGCTAGCCTGTTCTTTCATCGCAGAACATCTGCAAGTGCCGCCAGATCAAATAGCGGTCTTTCTAAGAGACCGTGCCGAACTCAATGCGGAAGATCCTTTGGCATTAGATAAATACATGTATTTCATGGAGGATTACGGAGATGTTCCTCTGGTGCCTCGCTATTTTGCTTCAAAGCTGGATGACAAACGACGACTGACAAAAAAGGTCATTCCAGCGGATCATGACCAGATTGGCTCCACCGCTCGGGTTTGTGATGCTGCCAGATTGAATCT
>JANYEC010000002.1 GCA_025363295.1 Akkermansiaceae bacterium | reverse complement strand
CTACGCTCCATCAGCCCAAATTCGAGTCCCTCGCCACTTCACCCTTGAATCAACATCCATGATTTCCTATCAATCCGCTGCATCTCTCCACCATAGCTTAGTTTAGCCATTGAGTGGTCGGATTTTCGGGGCCGCCTCAATCTGATGGCTCGGGATGAGGGCGGAAAAAATGTTTTTGAGGACGACAACGATCGTTTTCGTGGGTTGACCTGCTAGAGGGGGCAAATGGGCGCTTTGGTTGGCGGTCGCATCCTGGTTCTCGAATACACCTGAAAGCAGGAAGTCCATCCTCCAAAAAACCGCCGCCAAAAAGAATCTTGGCAAGGCGGCCCGGAAAGCTACGCTCGCTGAGAGTGAACGTGACCGCCAAAACCCGCAATAGCGCCCGGCACACAGCTGTTTCGCCGCGGTTTTCTTCTCTTTTCACCGCACACTCGGCACTTTTCACTTCTTTCCCCCCTTTTCCTCCGCAACCTCCATTTCCCCGCCCCCCCCGGTACGGCCCGACGATTGTTTCAGGAGTCACCCGCACTAGGTAAATTCCTAACAATTCGTATGTCACTGTCGTATTGCGCCAATGATAAATGACACCGGAGAGGATGAGTCGTTGCGCCAGGATTCATGACACCCGGCACTTGGCTTGGTTTTGGTTCTTTGGGGTGGTTTTGACAAGGTTTTCCGCCCCTGCGGCGGCCCGCTGGGGGTGGGTTTCTCCAGCTCGCTCCATTTCTTCCTCACGGTCTTCTTCGATGCGCTCAAGGCCTACGCGCACTTCGCCGCCGCTGTTGACCCAGAGCGGCAGAGTTTGTTTGAGACGCATCCCGCAAGGCTGCTCGCTGTGCTTCCAAATGGCCACAATCACGGACTGCTCCGCAGGGCCATAACCGGGCTTCGATCCTCGCCTCTTAGCTTTCTTGCCGTGGGTGACTTGCCGGTTGAGGGCTTTAATGGTGTGTTTGCGATCCCAATCAAGGGTGTCGCTGACCTCGTCGATCATCGCACTTCTCCCCGCCCGGTTCCTGCTTGGATAACGCTCCCGGCAGTTCTCCAGATACTCTTCTTTGCTCGTATGACTCATGATCCCAGAGAGTGTTTTCATCTGGGTGTCATTCTTTCTGGCGCAATGCGGGGTGTTGATGGGACTTGTCCTTTTCGTCTTGCCGGAGCAGCTCTGAACTCACAACGGACGAACGAGGCAGGCCCGTTATTGCCCTGAAGCGCGGCACCAAGCTTTGTCACCCGGCTACGGATGAACCTGTTAACTGGCGGCTGAAACCTTGAGCACGCCGACGTAAGGCAGGTTCCGATATTTACCTTTGTAATCGAGACCGTAGCCGACGACAAACTCATCGCCGATTTCAAAGCCGACATAATCCGCGCTGACCTCCTTCGCACGCTCCTTGTCCTTCGCTAACAAAACAGCGGTGTGCACGGCAATAGCCCCCTCTTCGAGCAGCCGTTGTGATACGGCATGAAGAGTGCGCCCGGTATCGAGAATATCATCTAACAATAAAACATGGTGCCCTTTTACTTCTGGAAAATGCCGGTCTAGGAAATCGACTTTTCCCGAGCTCTCCAAACCGCCGTGGTAACTCGCCACATTCAAGCACTCAATCTCCAAAGGCCGCGGCACCCGGCGCAGAAGATCCGCCGCAAAAACTAGTGCCCCCTTGAGTAAAATGATTACCACCATGGTCCCGCTCGGGAAGTCCCGTTCAATCTCAAGGGCCATCGAATCTAGCCGCTTTTCAATCACCGCTTCATCGATCAAAACCTTCTCAATATCATCACGCATTCCAAGGGAATAGCCACTTACCCTCCCCACGCCAAGCGCCAATACGGCGGCCTCACGGCTCGCGCTTGAACCTCAACACGCGCTCGCCTTCACGGAAGTAATCCAAACGATCGCGCGCATGGATTTCCAAAAAAGTGGGATCCTCGCGTAAGGCGCGGTGCTCGATGAAATGATATTCACGATCTGCCAGCACGGCTTGTTCGCGCGCTTTCGAGGCTTTCAATTTTAATTCCAACTTATCCAACTCCCGCCGCTGCGGAATCGCGGTGGCAACTACGACGAAGCCAATCGCCAAGCAAAACACGAGGAACCCAAAATGACTCGCCCGTTGGATCACCCGCGTCCGGGCCTCCAAGCGCGTCAATTTCACTCCTGTTATTTTTTGCTTGGCCATTTTGCACCGCCAGAAATCCCTGAAATCTGCGAATTGTCAAGCAAACTAAAGGATCACACCTGTTTCAGTATGCCCTAAATCCTGATAGACTTCTGATTGTTTTGGTAAATTTCGCACTTGCGCCGCTATGCCTTGGCCGAAAGCCTCATGCCGTGATTTCCCCATTTGCCGTCGTCGCGTCGGTCCTTCCGGTGTATCTGCTGATCGTGGCGGGTGCGGTTCTGCGCCGGATCGGCATCATTCGCAAAGAACACGATGAAGGAGTGATGCGGGTGGTTTTCAGCGTGATGATACCTTGTTTCATGCTGGATAAAATCCTCGGCAGCACCGTACTAAAAAGTGGATCGATCGTGACCTATTCGATTCTGATAGGATTCGGACTCATTCTAGCAGGCATCCTCATCGGTGCGGTGGTCGGCCGTCTGATAGGACTGGAATATGGAAACGGTCTCCGCACGTTCGCGTTGAGCGCGGGTTGTCAGAACTACGGATTCACAGCAGCTCCCGTAGTGGAAAGCCTATGGGGAGGCAGCGCTCTTGCACTCATGTTTGTCCACAATATCGGGGTAGAGGCGGCGCTGTGGTCTGTGGGCATCATGATCATGAGCGGCGAGCGAGAAATCAAATGGCAACGACTCGTCAACGGACCGATCGTGGCAGTGACCCTCGGGCTGCTACTGGTGTTTCTCGGCTGGGATGATCAAATCGCAGGCCCCGCACGCAAGGCGATCTCAATGCTCGGCGTCGGAGCATTCCCCATCGCGATTCTTATCACCGGCTGTTCGATGATTGACCTGGTAGGCTCGGAAAAACCGACACTGAAAATCGTAATAGGCTCTGCGATCGTGCGCTTAGTTTTGGCACCGTTAGCCATTCTTGCGGCGGCGAAATACCTGCCGATTTCCACGGAGTTGCGCGAGGTCCTCGTGGTTCAAGCCGCAATGCCTGCCGGAATGACCTCGATCATTCTTGCTAGAATGTACGGTGGCCGGCCTGCGATCGCGGTGCAAATCGTGCTCGGCACTACCGTACTGAGTTTGATCACTCTGCCTTGGATCATCACTTGGGGCTGCCAATGGATCGGACTAAAACCCTTGTTGCCATGAGTGGGGGTGTTGTCCTTCAATCATCGCATGAAGGCTATCGGCGCGCGCCAATTTCTGTCCGTTTCAAATCCGGCTTCACTCATCGAATTTGAGACCCCTATCCCGAACCCTGGGCCACAGGATCTGCTCGTCGAAATCATCGCCGTTTCCGTCAACCCGGTGGACACCAAAGTCCGCAAAACACTGGGCGAGGGTCCGCATGACCCGCCGCGTATTCTTGGATTTGATGCGGCAGGAAGGATCACAAAAGTCGGGCCGCAAGTGAATGGATTCGGGATTGGCGACGAGGTCTTCTATTCCGGCGATGTCACCCGCTCGGGAAGCAATGCGGAATTTCAACTCGTGGATGCCCGACTGGTCGCGAAGAAGCCTAAAACTTGGTCATTCACAGAAAGCGCGGCATTGCCACTTGTTACTCTAACCGCATGGCAGTTGCTTTTTGAGCGAATGGGGCTCGATCCTAACGGCGCAGACCGAGGCAAGACGATCCTCGTAATCAACGGTGCAGGAGGAGTCGGCTCCGCGCTGATTCCATTGGCACTCGCCGCCGGGCTTGTAGTCGTCGCTACGGCATCCCGACCTGAAACAAGGGAATGGTGCAAATTACTCGGTGTGAAACACGTGATTAACCACCATGAAGCTCTACGCCCCCAAGCGGAGGCCTTGGGCTTTTCCGAATTTCCCTACATCGCAAATCTTTATGACACCGAAAGTTACTGGGAAACCACATCTGATCTGTTAGCGCCACTGGGCACACTTGGGTTGATCGTGGAGACCACAAATCCTGTGAACATCGGTAACCCCTTCCGGCTGAAAAGCCCGCGAATCGTCTGGGAATACATGCCGGCACGATCACGATTTCAAACTTCTGACATGCATCGACAAGGTGAAATTCTAGCAGAAATCGCACGCTTGTGTGATACCGGTCGCTTCCCGACACTCCACACCCGCGTGTTCGATGCGATCACCCCGGAAAACCTTCGCGAAGCTCATGCGGCAATGGAATCCGGCACCGCTTACGGCAAATGGGTTCTCAACTCTCTATCCAAAATCTCCTGAATTAAGCGCGTGCAAAGGTGATCATCCGAACCCATTTTCTATCAACTGCTTTGCCATGCCATTGCTAGACGTCCGCCACCTAACCACCCGCTTTCACACCCGCAACGGTGTTGTGAATGCGGTGGAAGATGTTTCATTCACCGTCGATCCAGGGCAAACGCTCGGCATCGTTGGCGAGTCCGGCTCGGGAAAATCTGTGATCTGTTATTCCCTGCTCGGGCTGATCCCCCAACCGCCGGGCCGCATCGAAAATGGCGAGGCGTTTTTCGATGGCATCGATCTCCTGAAATCTTCGGAAAAGCAGCTTCGCAAAATACGAGGCAAGCGAATCTCGATGATTTTCCAGGACCCGATGACCTCGCTAAATCCCTTCATGAAAGTGAGCGCGCAACTCACTGAGCCGCTCCAAATTCACGAAAATTGCCACGGTAAACAAGCGCTCCACCGTGCCATCGATGCGCTCACCGAAGTGGGCATCCCGGATGCGGCGAAACGCATTCATTCCTATCCACACGAGTTTTCCGGCGGCATGCGTCAGCGCGTAATGATCGCCATGGCCCTGATCACCCGCCCCGAGCTGCTCATTTGTGACGAACCCACCACCGCACTTGATGTCACGGTTCAAAAGCAGGTGCTCGATCTGATTCGTGAACGCCAAAAGCAGCTCGGCACCGCGGTCATTTTCATCACTCATGATCTCGCCGTCGTTTCCGAAATGGCCGACTACATCAACGTCATGTATGCTGGTAAAATCGTAGAAAGTGCCGGAAAAAACGACTTATTCCGCAATCCCCAACACGCTTACACACGCGCGCTGCTGAAGTGCATCCCCGCAAATCAAACGAAGGGAGAACCCCTTTACACCATCCCTGGCACTTTCTAACTTCTGCCTTCTTCCTTCACCCGAATCAAGCGTTGGAACACTAACAACCCGACGGGAGCCACTAGGACCATCAGGCCGATGATCAACCACATCTTGCCCGGATCACGCGGACCGTTCTCGGGGCAATACTTCGCTAACAGCCCGCCAAACGCGGCGCCCGTGATGAGCTTACCAATGAGCAGTGGCACATAGGAGAGCGATGCATAAGAGGCTTCCTGGCCTTTCGGCGCGATCGATGAAGCATACTCGTAAACCCGAGGGGAATAGAACGCCTCCCCGACGGAAAAAAGAATCTGCCAGAAAGCAATCATCACATAATACGGATGCACACTGCCTTTAAGTTCCATGTATCCGTGCCCGATCGCATTCCCGATCCAACCACCTGCCATTTCTTGAAAAAGTTCGGGGGGGAGAATGAGAAAGATGAAAGACGCTGCGGTAATGAAGCCTCCAAAGATCACCATCGAATAGGCAGAATATTTCTGAGTCATCAACCCGATCGCGGGCGCCAGCACCAGAATAAGAATGCCATTGATCGCATTAAAACGCCCGACCCGCGCTTCTGGCCCCAGTGCTTGCAGGGCGAAGGGAGGTAGCACGTAATCCATCACGTTAAACACCACCTTGAGAAATCCGATCATGAAAAGAAACATCAACAATCGGTAAAAACCCGCCGTCTTCAGCAGCCCAGAAAAAAGGCGCACTGTATCCACAGCGGCATCTCTAACGGTGAGTCCAAAGGATTTGAAAAAACCGGCATCAGGATATTTGATTACGTCAGAAGTAATTTCTAGTCCTTGCTCTGTCATCGCAGCACCCCGGCGCAGTAATAGAATGAGTGGCAGCATGAGAAACTCAATTCCCATACTCACTAGCAGAAGGGTGCGGTAGTCTCCCAGCTCAGCGGTAGCAAGTGGCAGCGTGATGCGACCGTGCGCTTGCAGTGATTCGCGGACACCGTCGAAGATGAAATAGGCGACCATGAACCCAAAGTTCATAAGCGCATAAAAAAGTGAAAACGCCACCGAGCGCTGGCTGGCGGTGGAATAGCGGCGGAGCGCGGCGATCAGCACGGGAGTGCATAGCGCTTCGCCAATCGCTAACGGAAATAGGCCGCAGGTCAAAGCGAGAGTTTGGCTAGTCGTCACCACCATGACTAACCGGGTCATCACACAAATACTCACTCCCACGATAAGAGTCCGGCGCAGACCCAAAGCATCCGTGATCGAGCCAGCTAACAGCGTCGTCACGGACATCACGATGGACCACCCCGCGATCAACGCGAGCGCCGCCTCCTTGCTATAACCGAAATCACTGGCGAGCCAAAAGACGAGAGTGACGTTCAGAATTTTATAGCCCGTAACGCTGAGAAACTTCAGTCCAAAAGTGAACCCCATCTCACGCGGGGCACCTTTTAACTTCATCATGGCGAACGAACCGACGCCAAAAATTGCCGCGCCGATCACTCCACTGGGGACGAGCCCCAGATTGAGTTTTTTCTCTGCTAGAAGCCCCACCCCCGCACTGACCACCAGTAGGATGATGGATTTGAAAATCAAAACCAGAGGACTAACGGGTGATGAATCCCCTTGGGCGGGTGAAGGTGTCATGCGTGAAAATTTCAGTGCCCGGCTTCACGAGCTAACAGTTCCGCTTCTTCCTCGTGGGAGTGAATTTGCAGTGACACCTGCACTCCTTCTCTTTCCGCAGCGGCTTTCAAAATGCTACGAATCGCCGATGCCGTGAAGCCGTTTCTACCAATGAGCATCGCCACGTCTTGTTGAGCGAGCACTAGCTTGAAACGCAGCCGCTTCGGCCCCAATTCGGCCACTTTGAGCTGCGCTTGGCTTGGGTCGTCGATCAACTTAATGGCCACGTATTGAAGAAAATTTCTCAATCGATCAGTGATGGCCTGCATGCAAAGAGGATGGGCGTAGATCGGGTGCTTCGCAAGCCAAGGTTCTGTGAAATGGGCCGTGAGAAGCCCGTGTTTACTTTATGCCTCAATGTTTGAGGTTCGCTCGATTCACCAGATTAGCGGTGGCTTTGGCATCTTCCTTTCAATCAAAATCCCTGTCTCGGCGCTTTGCACACTTGCCACACACGGAGACGCCCGCCATTTTCCCGCGCATGTCACGCAGCCACCGCATCACGATTCTCGCCGGAGACGGCATCGGCCCCGAAGTCATGGCCGAGTCCCTCCGCCTTCTCGACGCCGTCGAAGCTAAATTCGGCTTCACTGTCTCTCGCAGCGAGCATCTCGTCGGCGGCGCAGCCATTGATGCCACCGGCCATCCGCTTCCCCCTGAAACCGTCACTGCCAGCGAGGCGGCAGACGCGATTCTCTTTGGTTCCGTGGGCGGGCCGAAATGGGAAAACCTCCCCCCCGAGATTCAGCCTGAGCGCGGTGCTTTACTTCCCCTGCGGAAACATTTCGGCCTTTTTGCCAACCTGCGCCCCGGCGTTTGTTTGCCTGCACTTACCCACGCGTCCCCGGTCAAACAGGAACTCATCGCCGATGGCTTCGACGTGCTCTGTGTCCGTGAACTAACAGGCGGCATCTATTTCGGCACGCCGAAAGGCCGCGAGGAACGCCGTGGCGAACCCGTCGCCTTCGACACGATGGTTTACATGAAAAGCGAAATCCAGCGCATTGCCCGCGTCGCTTTCACCGCCGCCATGGGGCGGAAAAAACAACTGCTCTCTGTGGACAAGGCGAACGTGCTCGCCTCCTCCGTGCTGTGGCGCGAGACCGTCGTTGAAATTTCCAAAGAATTTCCCGAAGTCCAGCTCTCCCACATGTATGTCGATAACGCGGCCATGCAGCTCATCAAGCGCCCCGGCTCGTTCGATGTGCTCGTTACGGAAAACCTTTTCGGCGACATTCTATCCGATGAAATGGCGATGATCTCCGGCTCGCTCGGCATGCTACCCTCCGCTTCGTTAGGGAAACAACGCGAGGACGGCCTCTATTTCGGCCTCTACGAACCATCCGGCGGCTCAGCTCCTGACATCGCCGGCCAAGGCATCGCCAATCCCATCGCGCAAATTCTATCACTCGCCATGCTGCTGCGTTTTTCGTTAGGTGAGATCGAAGCTGCCGATGCGATTGAGGCCGCAGTCGCCAAAACCATCGCCGACGGCTTCCGTACCGGCGACATCGCCACCCGTCAACCCGGCGAGACGAAAGTCGGCACCAAAGGCATGGGAGATGCCGTGTTAGAACGCTTGTGACCCGTCTGAAAAAGCAAATCAATTAAGTGGCGAGGCCGCGCATCGTGGCTGGCGCGTCTCGCGCCAGGCCGTTGCCGGAGCATCTTGCTCCGAGTCTAATTCTTCAAACGCTGCGTGAACGACTCACCATCCGGCTAGACCCCTCGCCCCACGGATTTCCCCTCACCCGAAGTTTTTTCTCGTCCTGTCGCCTTTTCCTCCGCCACCCTCCCGCCGCAATGCTCAAGGCCGGAATCGTAGGACTACCCAACGTCGGGAAATCGACACTCTTCAATGCTGTGACCCGCACCCGCAAGGCGATGGCAGCGAACTTTCCATTCTGCACGATCGACCCGAACGTCGGCATCGTTAGCGTGCCAGACCCGCGGCTGGCCGTGCTTTCGAAAATTTCCAACTCCCACAAGCTGGTGCCGACCGCGATTGAGTTCGTCGATATCGCCGGGCTGGTCAAAGGCGCATCGGAAGGCGCAGGGCTGGGCAACCAGTTTCTTGCAAACATCCGGGAAACCGACGCCATCGTCCAAGTGGTGCGTTGTTTTGAAAACGACGATATCATTCACGAACTTGGCTCCGTCGATCCGATCCGCGACATCGAGATTATCAACTCCGAGCTGATCCTCGCGGACATGTCATCGCTCGAAAAACGCCGCCACTCCCGCGAAAAAAAGGCGAAGGGTGGCGACAAAGAAGCGAAGAAAGAAGTCGAGCTCATCGACATCATCATGCCGCACCTCGATCAAGGAAAACCCGCGCTCACGATCGACTTCAGCGACGACGATAAAGCCATCGTGAAGGAGTTTTTCCTGCTCTCCTCCAAAAAGACCATCTACGCCTGCAACGTCGCGGAAGATGAATTGGCCGCAGCAATTGAAAATCCGGACTCTCATGCCCAAGTCGCCCGCGTCCGGAAATTCGCCGCAGAGCACACTGGCTCGGAGGCCGTGGTCATTTCCGCCCGCATCGAGGAGGAACTCAGCGACATGCCAGTCGAGGAAGCGAACGAATTTCTCGCCGACATGGGCGTGACAGACTCCGGCGTCTCCGCGCTGATCCGAGGCGTCTATCATCTTCTCGGCCTCCGCACGTATCTAACGACTGGCGTGCAGGAAACCCGTGCATGGACCATCATCGCCGGTGACAAAGCACCCGCCGCCGCCGGAGTGATTCACACCGATTTCGAGCGCGGCTTCATCGCTGCGGAAATCGTCCATTACGACGACCTCGTCGCCGCCGGTTCCATGTCCGCCGCGAAAGTGGCAGGCAAAGTCCGGATCGAAGGAAAACAATACGTCATGAAGGACGGCGACGTGGTGGAATTCCGATTCAACGTGTGATTTCAGGCACCGAAATTTTTCATCCCTTCCACTATTTCCTCGGGTGTGGGGGATGACACTTTTTGCGCAATGGTCCAGCGATAGCCAAACGGATCGGCTAACATGCCAGTGCGGTCGCCCCAGAATTGATCGGTCGGTGGGGTGAGCGTGGTGGCCCCGGCGGCAATGGCTTGGGCGAATGACGCGTCGCAATCGGGAACGTAAATCATGAACAAGCCGCCTTTCGCGAATTCCGGGGCGAAGGAACCGAACGACGGATACTCATCGGAAATCATCATGATAGAATTTCCGATTACAAACTCGGCGTGTGCGATGCCGCCGGTCTTTTCATCAGGCAAACGGAAATGTTCCACCGCCCCGAATGCGACGGCATAGAATTTCAGCGAGGCATCTGCGCTTTTTGACGTGAGAGATGGGGTGACCGAGTGGTAGCCTTCTGGAATGTGTGACGAATCTGACATGTTGAAACCCTAACGCTTTGCGCATTTTTGCCAAGCAGAGATGTATGAAACATTCACTATATAAATACGAAGTGCTCCACGCAATCTAACGTGGAGCACCTTGTATGTACAGTCGGTGGTTTTAAACAATCAGCCCGGATAGTCGCCGGAGATGTAGCCTTGGAGTTGTTGGATGGTGTGACGCTGAGACTGCATGACCCAGCTCACGAGATCGCCGATAGAAATGAGGCCGACGAGAGACCCATCGTCAATGACGGGGAGATGACGGATGCGCTTGCCGGTCATGAGTTCCATGCACTTTTCAATGCTGTCTTTGCTGGTCACCGTGACCGCAGGGCAGGAGACGATTTCGCCGACTAGGGTGTCGCGCGAGGTGCGCCCTTGGAGGACGACCTTGCGGCTGTAATCGCGCTCAGAGAGAACGCCGATGACTTGATCATTCTCGATGGCGACGAGCGCGCCGATGTTTTTCTCACCCATCAGGTGAAGCGCTTCATAGACCGTATCTTGGGTGCTTGTGGTCCAGACTTTGCCGCTCTTGTTATGTAATAAATCGTAAACAGTTCCGTGTATTTCCATAGGTTTTTCCTCCTTTTGAAGTTTTATAACTCTGCGCTTCCGATCATGACACGTCAAGGAAACAGAAAGACTTTTTCAGGGTTGCGAAGCGGGGTGGCTCCATGGCTTGATCAGCGGCGTGAAGGCTTACCTCGACTTGATGCGTGATGTGTTGGAGCACGGCGAAGAACGCTCCGACCGGACTGGCACGGGGACGATTTCGGTTTTCGGGCGGCAGGCGCGCTATGATCTGCGGAAGGGATTCCCTTGTGTGACGACGAAGAAGCTGCATCTGCGTTCGATCATTCACGAGCTGCTCTGGTTTCTCAAAGGCGAGACGAACACGCGGTATTTGAAAGAGAATGGCGTCACGATTTGGGACGAGTGGGCGGATGCGGAAGGTGAGTTGGGGCCGGTCTATGGCAAGCAGTGGCGGTCATGGCCCACGCCAGAGGGGCGCACCGTGGATCAGATCCATTTGCTCATCGCTGGGCTGCTCGGAAATCCTCATTCGCGGCGGCATATTGTTTCCGCTTGGAACGTAGGGCAGATTCACCAGATGGCGCTGCCTCCTTGCCATCTGTTATTTCAATTCTATGTACACGAGCCGATCGCCGGTGGGAAACCGGGGCTTTCCTGCCAGCTCTATCAGCGTAGCGCAGATTTATTTCTCGGTGTGCCTTTCAATATCGCTTCTTACGCGTTGCTGACTCAAATGGTGGCTCACGTTTGTGGCTACGAGGCGCGGGATTTCGTGCATACCTTTGGGGATTTACATCTGTATTCTAATCATTTGGAACAAACAAACCTCCAACTGAGCCGCGCACCGCTGCCGCTGCCTCATTTGTGGCTGAATCCGGCGGTCAAAAATATCGACTCGTTCACGTTCGATGATATTCGGTTAGAAAACTACGAGGCACACCCTCACATCAAGGCTCCTGTAGCTGTTTAAGACCATGTTCCGTTACGAAAATCGCGGCGATCAATTGATCACGAAGGCAGCGTTCATCGGGCGTATGCTCCATTCGGTTTTTGTCGTCTGCCTGTTCGTCGGGGTATCGTTAGGGGTTGGGATGTTAGGCTATCGTTTTTTTGAGAAGATGTCCTGGGTCGATTCGTTTTTAAATGCATCGATGATTCTTGGAGGGATGGGGCCGGTCGATCCGATGAAGACAGACGGCGGAAAAATTTTCGCGGGAATGTATGCGCTGTTTTCAGGCTTAGCGTTTTTGGTGATGGCGGGATTTCTGTTTGGCCCGATCGCGCACCGGATTTTGCACAGTTTCCATTACGACGGGGACGAGGAGGAGAAGAAACCGTGAGTCTACATCTAACGGCGATCGTTGCGATGACTCAGGAACGAGTGATCGGGCGTGCGGGGACACTTCCATGGCATTTACCAGAGGACCTCGCGTTTTTTAAACGAACGACGACTGGCCACCCGATCGTGATGGGCCGGAAAACCTACGAATCCATCGGGCGCCCCTTGCCTAAGCGCCGGAACATCGTGCTTACCCGAGACCACGACTGGTCGGCGGCGGAGGTGGAAGTCATCCATCGCCCGGAAGAACTTGGGAGCATGCCGGAGCTGGAAGGAGAAGTATTCATCATCGGCGGCGCGGAAATTTACGTGGCGTTCATGGGGCAACTGGACGACTTGCTGGTGAGCCACGTTTTTGAGAATCATGAGGGTGACACGAGGTTTCCAGAATTTGAGAAAGATTTCCCAGAATCCGAAATGCTGGAAACCCATGATACCTTCGTGGTGCGTCGGTATCATAGAAAGAGGGCGTGAACTTTTCGCCGTAGGTCTAGAAGTTACGGAGCTTAGGTAGAAAGCTCGGAATTTCGTCTTCCTTCACGTTCACCGCCCCGTGGCCTACTACTTGTCTTCCTTGGTGTCCCAGTTTCGGCTTGCAAGTGAAATCCCACCGCTCTAAAAGCTGCCCGCACAGCTTCTGACGAAAGAAAGGAGTGGGTCTCGCACCCACTCTTTTGCGTCTCCAGACATCAGCAGCGATTGCAGCCACCGCCCGCCATGACCAACGATATCGTCGCCCTCATCGAGTATTACGAAAAAGAAAAAGGCATCGACCGTGATAAGGTCGTCGCAGCGCTCGAGTTTGCCTTCATTTCCGCCTATCGCAAGATGGTTCCCGGAGCAGATGCCATCGAAACACTCAGAGCCGCTGTCGATACAAAAAAGGGCGAAACCCGTATCTTTGCTGCTCTCACGGTCGTTGCGGATGAGGACCATTCGGACAATTTCAATGAAGTCCGTCTCTCCACGGCACTCAAGAAAAACCCTGAGGCCCAGCCCGGTGACATTCAGGAATTCAACGTCACGCCTAAGGATTTTGGCCGGATCGCGGTGCAGACTGCCAAGCAAACGATGATGCAGCGCCTCCGCCAAGCGGAGAAGGAAATGATTTATGAGGAGTTCAAGGACCGCGCGGGCGATGTCGTCTCAGGCACAGTCCGCCGCTTCGAGCGCAACGATGTGATGATCGACCTCGGGAAATTCGAGGGCATCATGCCTAACAGGGAACGCGTCCAAGGCGAAGATTACAACATCGGCGATCGCATTCGTGCTTACGTCCTCGCGGTAGAAAACGAAGGCCGCGGCCCGGAAATTATCCTTTCCCGCAGCCACCCGAACTTTGTCCGCCGCTTGTTCGAGGCCGAAGTGAACGAAATTTCCGATCGCACCGTGGAAATCCGCGCCATCGCCCGCGAGGCCGGCTTCCGCACTAAGGTCGCCGTCTGGAGCACCGACCCGAAAGTCGATCCTGTGGGTGCGTGCGTCGGCATGCGCGGCGCCCGCGTGAAAAACATCGTTCGAGAGCTCAACAACGAAAAAGTCGATATCATCCGTTGGAGCGAAGACCCGGCAGAACTCGTCCGCGAAGCCCTGAAACCCGCCGAGCTCCGCTCAATCGTCGTAGATGAGGAAACTCACACCGTCCATGTCACCGTGGACGAGATTGACTTGAGCAAGGCCATCGGCCGCAAGGGCCAAAATGCGCGCCTTTCCTCCCGTCTGATGGGTTGGGACGTGCAAGTTCGGCGCGATGAATCGAAGGAAGAACAATTTAAGGAAAAAATCGGTGGGGCCGCCCACACGCTCGGCGAACAGCTCGGCATCACCGACGAGCTCGCGGGGAAACTGACTCTGGCAGGCGGCATTGCCCCTGAATACATCATCGGCATGTCTGCCGAAGATATCTCCGAAGCCCTCGAAATTTCACTTGAAGAGGCGGCACCCATCCTCGCCCGCGCCAATGCCATCGTCAGCGGCAGCCCCGCCTAATACAACTTTCACATCATCTCCTCATTCTTACTTCATCGATTTCCCCAACTCTGCAGACAAGCCGGATGCCTGAAAATAGCGATAGCTCTCCCAAAAAAAGTAAGGTCCTTGATCTTCTCGATGCGACCAAGAAGCCCTCACGCCGTGAGCGGCAAAGGAAAGACGCGGAGGTTGCGCCAGCCGCTCCGAGTGTCCTCGATGAGAAGAAAGCAAACGCTCTCGATCTTTTCGCAGACGAGAAAAAGCCCAAGGTTCGCAAGACCGCACGCACCGGAAAAGCGGTGCTTGGCACGATTTCAAAGATCCGCGACAAAGAGGATGCTGCCTTGGTGAAAGCCACTGAGCCGGTGATCATTCCACAAAAGGTTGCCGCCCCCGAAGCCGCCGCTTTGGAAATACCAGAAGAGGCCGCTCCTAGCGATCCGAAGCTCATCGTCATCAAGCCGCCGATTTTGATCCCTGCTCTGGCCGCCCGCCTCGGGCTCAAGCCGTTCAACATCATGGCGGACCTGATTAAAATCGGTGTCTTCCCTGCTCCTAACCAACCGCTAGAGCCGGAAATCGCCGCCAAAGTTTGTGAAATCCACGGCTTTATTTTTGAGCGCGAAAAACGCGACAAGGACAAGGGTGTCCACAAGGTCGAGGAAGTGATCAAAGAACCGGAAGCCCCGATCAAGGAGCCCGAAAATCTTCTCAAAAACCGCCCGCCGATCATCACGATCATGGGGCACGTGGACCACGGGAAAACCTCTCTGCTAGATTACCTCCGCAAAACCAAAATCACCGCCGGGGAAGCGGGTGGCATCACCCAACATATCGGAGCCTATCAGGTGATTCATAATGATCAGGAAATCACCTTCCTCGATACTCCCGGCCACGCCATTTTCTCAGACATGCGTGCCCGTGGTGCTGATATCACGGACATCGTCGTGCTCGTCGTCGCAGCCAATGACGGCATTATGCCGCAAACGATCGAGGCGATCAAACACGCCAAAAAAGCCAAGAAAACGATCATCGTCGCCATCAATAAGTGCGACCTCCCATCCGCCAATGTGGATCGGGTGAAATCCCAGCTAACCGAGCATGGCCTGCAAACCACGGACTTTGGTGGTGACACCGAGTTCGCCGAAGTTTCTGCCGTCACGGGCAAGGGCATGGACGATCTACTTGATCTCATGGCCCTCCAAGCGGAAGTTCTCGAGCTCAAGGCCAATCCGAAATCCACGGCCCGCGCCGCCGTCATCGAGGCCCGCGTGGTGCCCGGTCGTGGCACGACCGCCACGGTCATCGTCGAATCGGGCACCCTCAAGGTTGGCACCCCATTCATCTGCGGCCCTTACGCTGGAAAAGTTCGTTCCCTCATCAATGACCGCGGCGTCACTGTGAAAACAGCCCATCCTGGCATGCCCGTCGAGGTGATCGGCTTCGAAGAACTCCCGAACGTTGGGGACCACCTCACCGAGATGAAAACCGAGCGCGAGGCAAAAGCCCTCGCTGGAGAACGCCAAGAATCCCAACGCCTCGTCCGCCTCAAACCGCAGCACCGCAACCGGATGGAGGACCTTTACTCGATGGTCCGTGATGGCGGCGGCAAGGCCCAGCTCAAGCTCATCCTCAAATGCGACGTGCAAGGCTCAGTCGAGGCAATTAAGAAAGCCGTGCTCGCCATCGAGTCCGACAAAGTCGAGTCTTCCTTCATCACCGCAGCCGCCGGCCCGATCACCGAATCCGACATCGCTTACGCAAGTTCCACCGACGCCGTCATTCTCGGCTTTAACGTCAAGGTCGAGGCCAAGGCTGTGAAATCCGCCAAAGCCGCCGGTGTCGAAGTGAAACTTTACTCGGTCGTTTACGAACTCATCGACCAAGTCCGCGAGGCAATGCTCGGCCTGCTAGAACCACTCACGCGCGAAACGGTCATCGGTCATGCCGAAGTCCGCCAAGTCTTCAAACTCAACCGCGGCCGCGTCGCTGGCTCGTTTGTCACCGACGGTAGGGTCCACCGCAAAGCCCACGCCCGCGTCATTCGGGATGGCGTCCCGGTTTTCGACGGCCGTATGTCTACGCTCCGCCGCTTCAAAGATGAAGTCGAGGAAGTCCGCACCAACTTCGAGTGCGGCATCCGCCTCGGCGATTTCAACGAATACGTAGAAGGCGACATCATCGAGTGCTACAAACTCGAAAAATACGCGCAAACGCTCTGATTCAAAGTGCCGAGTGATCAGTTAGCAGTGATCAGAGAAGAAATTCTCCATCCTGTTTTTCTGATCACTGATCACTGATCAATTTTTACTTTCTTCTACCATGTCCCGCCGCCTTGATCGTGTGAATGAATTGCTCCGCCGAGAGATTGGTGCCGTTGTCCAAAAAGACTACGAATGGAATGGGAAACTCGTGACCATCAGCGAGGTTGAAGTCACCCAGGACCTCAAGGAAGGCAAAGTCTGGACCAGTGTGCTCGGTGGCGATGCAGCACCCGTCATCAGCAAACTGAACAAAGAACACGGCTCCATCCAATCTAAGGTCATGAAACGCGTGGTCCTCAAGTCCACGCCCGTTCTACGCTTCTGCCACGACTCCTCAGCCGTGCGCGGTGTGAGCATCGTCAATCTGTTGGAAGAAGTGGACAAGCTGCCGAAAGCGCCGCTAGAGGATTGATCAGGAACTCGGAGGATGTCACCGGAATGACGTCCCATTGGCACCGAGAGAATTGGGAACAAGATCGGTTAGATCATACGGGAATTTATTTCGCAGAGGAGACAGGTAAACTCACTCCATTGACGTGGTGAAATTATTTTAGCAATAGCTCAGTCTGCTGATTTTTTCTTCGGCGGTTTGTAACACCTAAGGAATATTTTAGGACGGAGGAGCGGGTTTTGTTAGCGTTGCGTCGACAAAAACAAACAATGCCAACAATAATCCGCCGTAGCCAATCCCGTGCAAACTGCGAATAAAATAGCAACGGTATGGGTCCACTCAAAGATCTTCTTACGCCAAGTGATTAGAAGTAAAATTGCAGCAGGTAACAATACCCCGAGTATAACGAGGATGCCTCCGTTGACAGAGGAGAAGCGGAAGAAGTTAAAGCAATCCCATGCGACGAAACAGAGACTTGAGACGCCAATAATTACTGCCGCCAATCTGATGATATGTCGTGCGAGATTCAAATTTATAGCCCAACAGTTTTATTCCTAGCACCTGAGGACTTAACGTACGACAACGGCTGTCTTTGTTGAAGCTGTCAGAACCCGTTGATTAGACAAGGAATATCCGGGAGACGGGGGTGCACATCAGGCGAGTTTCCCTGTGCCAGAATGAAGGGGCCTAATCTAGCTGATATCAAGGATTGGGTGCGGAACTGGTGTGGGACCGCGTCCGGCATTGCCGAATGCAAAATCAAGAAACAGAGTTTTATTCTCTGTGCGCCTGTTATGTTGCAGGACAATCCCACCATGAACGTGACATCCCAACCTACCCAGCCAGAAGCCACTACCTACGACAGCGACGAATGGCACTGGCTGGCGGTAACCCAGCGCGATCCACAGGCCGATGGAGTGTTTCATTATTCGGTGAAGACCACCGGAGTCTATTGCCGCCCGGCGTGTGCGGCACGGCTGGCTTTGCGAAAGAATGTCGCGTTTCACGACTCTTGCGAGGCGGCGGAGGCGGCGGGTTTTCGCCCCTGCAAACGCTATCAGCCGAATGGTCAGGCCTCAGTCCAAGAATATGCGACGAAGGTGGCCGCCGCTTGTCGGGCAATTGAGCGCGAGGAGGTGATTCCCCGCCTCGATGCCTTGGCTAAGACCGCCGCGATGAGTAGATTTGAAAAATTTATCATTGAGCATAGAACAATGTGCTGAATAGCACAAAATCTAACAGTCGAGCACCTATGGCTTCACTGACTTGATCCATTCGCCAAATTTTCTCCGTTCCGAGGGAAGCAGAGATCTCCAGGGGAAATTGACGATTTGTGGATCGTCCTTGGCCATTCGCTTGTTGAGCACCTGAGTGGTTAGAAATGCCGCGCGATAGCCTGGCGAAAGCTTGTTAGGATCGAGTTTCAGTCGATCAAGGGTTGCGGCGGCAGCGCTGAACTGGCCATCGCTCAGGTAGGTGGTGGCGAGCACACATTGGATCGGTAATGCATCAGGAAATGCATCCGCCATTGGCTTTATCGCCTTGAGGATGACCTTGGGATCCGCGAGGCCATTAAGGCAGGCGAGATGGGCGTATTGAGTGAGCAACACCGGATTTCCCGGCTCGAATGGAAGATAAATGGCGCAAACTTGCATCAATTCATTTTCGCGTCCTTGATTGGCAAGAAAATTGAGCACGGGCTTGAGATCAGTATAAAGCGGAAGGGGTCCGCGGCCGGAGCGGATCGCCTCTAACATCGCCTCCTGTGCCTCGACTTCCATGCCGGCGGTTTCTGCGATTTGATGAAGGATTAGGTAAGCATTCGGTGTCGTCCCTGATTTTGCTTCTCCCATGGCCGCACCCCATTGCTGGACCCGCTCCGCGGAGTCGCCGGTCTTGGCCCCCCTGAGTGCGCGATGAGCGAGCAATTCCGTTTTAGTTAGGGCTTGGCCATTTTCATCTAGCAGGATCTTTACCTGATCCCACCGTCCAGAATTTTCCAGCGCTTCTAACAAATATGGCATTAGTCCGGGATGATCGCTCACCCGCTTGATGGGGAATGTTTCGATTAGCAAGCGGTAGGTGCCTAGGTCGCGTAGGAATTTCGCGAGCTCAACAGGACCATCATCTTTCCAGCGGCTGACGGCATTCTCTATGACGCCGGCGCGACCAGAGAGATTGGCCACATAGTCAAGCCGCGCGATCGCCAAGGCATAGCGAGCGGGGTCCGCTGCACCGGGGTCTTCCAAGGCCCTACGTAAGATGCCTAACAAATCGGGTCGTAGGCTAGGCACCGGGATTTGTTCAAAGACATCCAACCACTCAGCAACACCGCTTGAGCTGCTTGGCCACTTCGCAGCAATCCAGCGCTGGGCCTCATCGTAACCTTCCTTCTTCCCACTGCCTATCAGAACCCGGACCAAACTTTGGTTCGCCCCCTCTGACCGCGCCGACTCGGGCACCGCGAGCAGTACGGACGCAGCCTCACTGAGACGTTTCCCGGCAATCAAACGATTCGCAAACACCGTCGCAAACCCAGGATCCCGCCGGAACTTTTCTGGGAGACTGGCCCAAGCCTGACCTAACAAACCCAGCGGCACATCGGATGCCATCCCGCGAAAGCCGTTCAACCGGTCTGCATCCGATCCCTCTGGGTGGGTCATCAACGCGCGAGCGATGTCGCCATGCATAGGGTCGCGCAGGGAAGCAGTCGATTTTTCGAGAATCCGAAATGCCTCGATGCGCGGATCGCCGGACCGGAGCACCGTGAGTGAAAGATCACGCGCGTCATCCATGCGCACTTCCTTCACGGCTTTTTCGGCACTGATGAGATTTTTCTCAAGTCGCCATTTTTTGAATACCCTGTAAGTGGGCTTCACAAACACAAATCCTCCAAGCGCGACAATGCTGGCAAGCACGATGGAACGGATGAACGGATGCAGATTTGCCCAGCGGTCCCAAGCGGTATTGAGTAAATTACGAATCATTAAAATTAGAATCAAAGCACGGCGATCACCGCTTTTGTAAGGTTTTCACTATTTTCCGATGAGACACTTCTGAGAGCATACCGGAAATCCAGAAAAAGAGAAGCCCGCTTACGAAAAAGGCCAGCAGTCCAAGCGGATCGTGGGCGTGATGGAACGCATCCTCCCCTTTAACGAAACGAATTTCTGCCAAAGTGTAGGCGCGCGCGATGTTGACCGTGAATGCCACCGCACAGGCGCATACTAAAAGAACCATTGTCCGCACCACATGCAGCCGCTGAAGCTCCGCAAAAAACCAAGTCGCCATCACAAAACTTTGAAATGAACGCACTCCACTGCAGCCGTCAGTCACCTCTACCGCCAGACTATAAAGTTGCAGTCGATCGCCTAGCACCTCTACTGGTTTACCGATCACATGGAAAATTTCGGAAACTACCGTGACGACGTTTTTTGTAAATGTATGAACGATACCGGCTTCCATCACGCTAGGCCATGGCAGTGCTGATAGAAGCAGCAAGGTGATCCACAAGAAGCCCGCCGATACGCGCCAACCATGTATCAAGGCGATCCATACGTGTCCAGTTACCACCGCCGTTAGTCCTAGCAGACCTATCGGCAACCTCCACATGGGATCTGCGTATCCCAAAATCCGCAGTCCTGTGAACCAAGGAATCAATAACAGGAGTGCAAGCCAAAGCCAGTGCGAGAGTGCTGCTACTGGCGATGATAGCTCCCTCCAGCGGCGAATGGACAACCAAACGGCCGCTGGCGGCACAAACCAACCGTAATTATAATACTCACCGTGGCCCCATTCATAGGACGCAGCGATCATCGCCGGGATCCATAAGGCAGCAAAGACCACCAAAGGCAGCTCACGCGCGGAGGGTGAAGAGGTCATCGGACAATGAAAGAAAGAGCGAGAGACGGTGGCGGATCACGCGTTATCCGTTAGATATGATCACACTTCGCCAAGATCAGCCCTCCACCGATAGATTTTTAAATCATACTTGTCAGACAGCGAGTCGAGTTGAGCAAGGGTTTCCTGGGTCGGGTGCGTAATCGCGAGAACGACGCCCTTCAATCCTTCTTCCTCCACCAACCTTGGGACGATCGAGAGTCCGCCCAGAATACGGAAGGCCCTGAGTTGTCTGCCATGTTTGACCTCTGCCTCATCGATGAAACCCAAGACCCGCATTTTCTGATAGTAATCGCTTGCAGTGGATTTAAGATGTTCGACGAAAAGCGTTCCCAAGTCACCCGCTCCAAGAATGACTACCGGCCCATAGTCCCCCGCTACCAGATTCCGCAAGGGGCTACGATTTCTAGCCTCTAACGCAAGTTCTCGAAATAATTCTAGGGCCACTCGTGGCAGACACACACCACCGCAGGCAAAAACGAATGCAATCAGCGCAAGCCTGAGTGCACTCCACTCCAAGGAGGAGTAGATCAAACTGAACACGGTGAACGTGGCAAAGGCCGCTAACATGATTGCAAATTGAAGGGAGATGATGTCACGCATGGTCGCTCGCACCCAGAGTCTTTGATGCACTCTTGTCACGAGCAGGACTAAGCTGCCAATAATCACAAAAATCATCACGAATTTCGACAACTGCACCGGATCCGCGCCGCGCACCAACATGTTAGTCTCCATGAGCACTGCCACCGCACCCGCGCCTGCCAATACTAGCAGATCGTAAAAAAACAAAACGGCAGCGACCCGCCGCCGGTGCCCTGGCAATTTAATCGCGAGGTGGATCACGCTCCCCGTGTGCTCCATTTCCACCCGCATCAAATTCCTCACGCCTAACATGGCCACGATCAGGAAGCCCACTAAAGACAAACCGATTAGTTGATTGCCAAAAAACAGCGGTAAGAACGCCAGAATCGCTAACACCGTCGAGATTACTTGCAAGGTCACCGCCACCTTGTGTTGAGAGTCTCCCGCGCTTAAGAGCCGATGATGTAAATGATCGCTGTCGGCGTCGAAGATTCCGCCCGTGACCGTTTCCCCCCGCAACTGCGCGATACGCCGTCGCGCACCGCGCCGCCAGATCGCAAGCAGCACGTCTAGCAGCGGCACACCGGCCACCGCGATGGGTAATAGGATAATTCCGACCACCGCCTTACGCCCCACTGCATCTGTTGCGGCCGTTGCGAGGAAAAACCCCATGAGCATTGATCCTGCATCGCCTAGGAAAATCCGCGCAGGATTTACGTTATATTTCAAAAAGCCCAAGATCGCGCCGCCCATTACAAATAACAGGACCGCCGAGTCCATGCGATCATGCACGAGGCAGAGCAAGCCTAAGGCAGCAGTCGCGAGCGCGGCCAAACCACCGCAGAGACCGTCCAAGCCGTCGATGAGATTGAACGCATTGATCAGGACAACCGACCAGATCACGAACATCACGAAATCAAAGCCACGCGGCCAACCTTCCGGGAAAAATCCACTGACCAGCGGATGGATCAGAAAAAAGACGGTCGGGGCAAGAAAATGGGCTCCCAATTTCACCAGTGGCGACAAGCCCTTTCGGTCGTCCAGAATTCCAGCAGCAATCAAAACACCAGAGCCCGCCGAAAATGCACCAAGCCAATGCCATGAGAGATTCCCCGTATTGGTGATTAAGCCAGTGACTAGTCCGACTGCCATCACTAGCAAGAAACTCAACCAGATTGCCAAACCGCCTGCGCGAGGAATCGGCTTCGCGTGGATACGCCGCTCTCCGGGCTCATCCATCAAGCCAAGACGCGGTGCCAGTGCCAACATCACCCGCGTCAGAACCAGCGACAGCGCGAGTGAAATCAAAGGCGGCAATAGATACTTCAAATACATACAGTGAAAATTTGAGGGAGAACCCACGGCTACAGGAGCCGGGTGAATAAATGAAATGTCGGATACGGACAAGCCGGATCAAGTGCTGCCGAAGAGCAGCTTTCGGCGGAAGAAAGGAAATTCGGCACGCCACAGCTGGTCACGCCCTAGCCAATTAAAATATCCGCTACGCGAGCGGCGTTGATTTTTTTGTCAAAATAGGTCTTTGCAAATACAGCGGCGGCTTCTCCGCGCGCAGTCCGGACCCCATTATCACCCGCCTCGTTCAGGGCGACTAACAAACCCGAAACGTCTCCCGGCTCCACCACCCAACCACCACCACTCTCGATCACCCAGCGGCCAATACTCGATTGCGAGGAACCGACGAAAATTACCGGCCTGCCAACCGCGAAGATGCCTTGCAGCTTGCTCGGCACCATTGTCCCTGACCATGCAGCATCAAGCGAGACTAGATGTAAGTCGGCACTCTGCAAGTGCGCGGACAGATCTGCCATGGGTGCGTAGTCGTGCAATTCGATCCTGCAATCGGGTTGCTGGGAAATAAAATTTTCTATCTCTAACCGTCTTTTCCCTCCGCCGTAAAACACGAAGCGGATGAAGGAAGGGGATTGGGATGTCTGAGGATCGTTAGAGTCAGAATGAAGAAAAGAACGACGGGAATGTCCAATTACCTTAGCGGCTTCCAAAAATTCTCCAAAGCGATGACCTAGACCCATGTTGCCGGAATACATCACGATAAGCTCGTCATCGAGCCACCCGCGTTGGGAGCGGAAGGTGGCAGAAAGGGGAGTGTTGGGTGTGGAGTGTCCAGAGATAGATGCGGAAGCGACGGGCAATGGGTCATCGACAATTTTGGCACTATACTCTCCCCACAAAGCAACCCATTGGACGAGAGGTTGTTGATGGTTGATCGCTGATGGTGGATGGGGAAGAGGAAGAGATTCAGAGTCAGAAGAAGAAGCGACGGCCGCAGACACACCGCTACCTATCACTCTCGCCACTCGTCCTGCCATGTCCGGGCCAAGTGTTAGAACCGTCGCGCAACGCTTCCCGCCGAAGCCCCAGCGTGCGATGCCAGTCAGAAGACGGTGCTCCCATCCTCCGTCCTTGAGCATGCCATGCGCGACCATGACATCGGGATAAAGGTCCATCACCCAGTGTGCGTGGTCTGCCCCTATGAACTTTGAAATCAGCCGGGCGAGGACAGATAGATAGGGCGGCGTTGTCAGTGCCACGACTCGGTCCGGGTCGGGACGGAGCGTGGCCAGTTTCCATGCGACCATCAGATAGAAAGACGCATAATCGATGAGCTTGTGAATGGCCGAACTCCGCCCGAACTGCGTCGCAGGAATCCGAACAATGTGAATGTGTGGATGATTGAGAGTGGAGGTTTGAGACGAAGAAGCGGAATAAATTCCGCGCTCCGTCTGGGCTCCGGACTCTGGTGGCTCAATGTTACGATCCGCACTTGCATAACCCCCCGGCGCACAGAGTACCGTCACTTCATGCCCCTCGTCTGCGAGGTGCCGCACGACGGAGTCTAACATAACTCCCGTGGGCGCGGCATCCGGCGGGTAGTATTGATTTAAGAAAACGAGGTGCATGCTGGGTGAAGAGGTAACAGCAGCGGTCGCAAAGGGACGCTAAAATGAAGCAAGGCAGAGGCGGTCCGCTGTGGCCGAGCCTGGTTATCTTTCCTTCGCAGGATAAGCGGATAGATGGGGTCAACTGAAGCTGACGAGTCGGGCTGTCACACCCTCTCTTTTTCCAAAATCTTCAGCCGGATCTCATCGAAATAGCGCATCTTCAAGCGGTTGAACGTCCAACCCGCAGCTCCATCAAGAAATCCTTTTTTAACAAAATAGCCGAAGAAAAAATACACCGCGCCTAGCCACCATTCTGCGAGATTGCGATATTTGAATTGCTGACGACGATTCAATTTTGACCACTCTGTTTCACCCGCCGATTGCAGCCAAAAGTAACGGTTAGCTTCCCAGGTGGAATACTCATTGTGCTTGGCAATGTAATGTTTCATCCCCCGGTAATCATGGTGTTCTAAGCGGGCTTGAATCTCGCCAACCGCACCATCTAACACCGGATGTTCATGCACCTCCATGTCGAGATGACTCCAAAAATCCTCGGGAAAACGTTCATATTCTCCAGCCCCTACTCGGAACAATGCCAGTTTATGAAAAACATCACCATGCCTCAAGCGAGCACCCATGAACCAATTATTCAACGAGATCCAGAAACCAACATGAGCGGTGGAGGGAAGGGTGTTTCGCAGCTCTTCAATAAATGTAGGTGTTACTCGTTCATCGGCATCGACGAATAACACCCACGGAGTCGTGAACACGTGATGGCGGAGCGCCCAATTCCGCTTCTTAGGAAACCTCCCGTCCCACTTAAAATCCATCACCGTCGCCCCGAATTGGATCGCAATTTCCTGCGTCCGGTCTGAGCTCCCAGAATCCACGATTACAATTTCCCCAAATGAGTCCCCCAATGCTGTTAGACAATCTGGGAGGTTTTGTTCTTCATTCCGAGCAGGAATAATGACCGTGACGGGTAGAATCATGGCTTACGAAAAACGAGAATCATGGATTTGCCGAGTATTGGGATACGACCGACTCTTAAAACTTTTTCACAAATCAAGCCTTGCTCAGCAAACAGACTGGTGAGTGTTTTGATAGACCAAAATTTAATATGCCCGTGATCCCAGAGCGCCGTAAAATGGGTGTCCATCGCACCCGTCAATGCAAGGGCAAGATTCTTCAGATAACCGTGGTAAGGCGTACTGATGATGGCGATTCCTCCCGGCTCTAACAAATCCGCGACACAGCGCGCGTATTTTTTGGGGTAATATACATGTTCAACCACTTCTAAAGATACTAGCACGGGAAATACGCCGAACCGTTCATTCAAGGGCTCGTATGCGTTACCGACTTCCAACTCCAGAGTTGGGTCTGCTTTTAATGCATGGCTAACACCTTCCTCTGAAGGATCAACTCCTTGAACTTGATAGCCAAGTCCCTTCAGGTGACGAGCGAAAGCGCCATTGCCACAGCCGAGATCAAAAATCCGCTTTCCCGAAGCCTTTTCTATCAGCTTACAGACCGGATTCCACAAATACCCTTCTGTATGACAAGCTGCAGAATCCTCATAGCGGTAATCAATTGTTAAATCATCACTCATATTTCATTTCTTTCCATTTCGAGTCCCGATCATTTTTGCAGGATTTCCTCCGACAATCAAATTTGCCGCGACGTCTTTAACCACGACCGCTCTCGCCGCAAGGACAGTATCGCGTCCCACGCTAACGCCTGGCCCCACGAAAACATCCGCGCAGATCCAAGCTCCATCGCCGATGTTCACCGGAAGCTTCAGCAAGGTCATGGCAGGATCCCGAAAATCATGACTGCCACCACAGAGGTGGGCGCGTTGCGAAATCGTAACTTTTTCTCCGATCACGAGTGGACCTAGGTTGTAAAGCAGCGCATCAAAACCCACCGATGACCAGTCTCCGATCGTTAGATTCCAAGGAATAAACACATGCACGGATGGATGAATCTGGACATGCCGACCCACCTTCGCTCCAAACATTCGGAGCAAGAAACGTCGCCAGCCCCAGAGTAATCGCGGACTGCAGCGAAACAGAGGCGAACAGAAGGCCCAGAGCAAGCGGCCTATGAGTTCACCACGTGTCCACTTACGCGCTGATCTGTTGGATTCGATATCCATTAAAAATAAAATCTAACTTTCGGCTGTTATGGAACATAAATTTGCCATTCGGAGATCCGGGTTTCCACGTCCCCGCACCTCACCACGACCAGATCCCGTAGCGGATAAGATAGAGCAAGGAAGCCATGCGTTCTCTTTGTTGTGCCCAACGATCCCAACGTGACAAAGGTTCAGGTTTGGTTTCAAATGAGGCTTCGAACTCCCGGGTGGGCTGCTCGTGTCGGAAAACGGCGAGCGCGCGCGGCACATGAAACCAGTTCGTCACAATCACCACACGCCGGGCATGGATTTGCTCAAGCAATGGAACGGTAAATGCCCCATTCTCGTAGGTAGAATTCGCTTTCTGCTCATGGGTGATGCGGCTTGCCGATTCTCCTTCTTTTAATAGCTCTTTCACAATGTCCCCCCCATCGCCCGTTACCAAAAGTGGCACATCGGGATAACGTTTCGCGAGAAGCCTCCCCTGTCTCACACGGGCATTATCACCACCGCCAAGTATTAAAATAACATCTGGCTTCCAAGAAAGGGCCTTGGTCGCGGGATCAGGCCACGGTCCCCACAACAGCCAAGCCCCAAATAATAGAACCACACAGAGGAAAAGTGCGATTCCTCTGTTCCGAAACCGCTGCTGCTTGAACATTGCTGTGAGGGTGCGCCATAGCCTCGCAATCTTTTGCAAAATCCCGCTCAAGGACTGGGGTTGCTAGGAGTCGGTTCCGAATCGATGACAATACCACCTCTTCTTCTTGGCACCTTCATCGTGGGGCGTGCACCTAAGCGCTTACGCTTACGATGCACCGCAGAGGTCGCAGCGAATCCATCGAACAGACGCCGCTGGCAGAATTTCCAAAACCACAACAAAATCAAACCAAGGAAAAATGGATAGACCACCAAGAAAGTAATGTCCCGGCCCATATTGAAAGTTAGAACCATGCCACTGCCATAAAGCAGGAGCCTTGCAGGGTCATCCCAGCCCTGTAGATCCTGTCGGGCAAGCAAGGTTACCCAGAGGCTCAACAAAACCGCGGTTGCAATAGGCCCTAAAAAACGTCCGAAAGCAGCGACTCCTTGCCCGATCATCCCATCTGCAACCGATGCAGCGATGCCCCCTTCCTTTTTCGATGCCTGATCCGATGCGAAGCCACGCGCCACTGCATAGTCAATTCCAATGGCCGGTTTATTGGGCCATAATGCTCGTGGAATCGGATTCACCACGTCGGCGAAATAGCGCTGGCCCCAAGTGACATGATAGGTTCCGCGCACGAGGAAGGAATTCATCCAACCCAGCTCTTCAAGCATATTGAGGCCATCATGTTTCGCATCCTTCCCAGAGACCCCTGAGCCCTGAGCAAAGGCACTGGCGATGCCTTGTTCGGTTCGGTTCGCGATCACAAAGGAAAACCAAAAATTGATCACTAACATGGCAAGTCCAAGCATCGCGGCCTTGACCACAAAGCCAGCTCTCAACCGCAACAAAACCCAAGCCAAAATCCCCGGTAACAGTGATGCCAACATGGCATTTCTAATACGGTCAAAAATGAAATACGGTGCGGAGAGAAAAAGGAGGAAACCTGTTACCATCCTCGTTCTCGGATTGTTGCTCAGCGCAAAAATCACACCGATGGCAGAAGTTAAAAAGATCTGCACGTAACCCGCTAGCGATAGCAACGCATCAAGTCCTTCACCCACACGCCCCCGAGCCCACGGATCTGCTTTTACCCCTGAAATGTAAGGGGCGAATAATCCCAAAAAATCACCATCGACCCGCCAGAGTCCGGTCCCCATCACAATCACCCAAACGATAATTACCCCGCGTGCAAGCAAGTCGATTTGCACCTGTGTGCTCTCGCGTTCGATGATATTCGTCTTGTAGGCTTGAACTGCAAAGCTGCGTTGCCGAGGGAGTTTTCGATTTAGCCGCTGGTGTATTGGCTTTACCATCAGCCCAAACGAAACCACAAACCCTAGTAATTGCCAACAGGCGGAAACTAGATGCTCCGGGCCAATGAGCTTACTGAATTCAGTATAATCATTATAAATCGCATCACCCACATACCAAGCTGCGGCTGTCACAAGAACCGCCGCAGAAGGCAGCCCCCATGCCTCATCTGAGGCCCATAATGCCTGCCATAGGAAATAGAGAATTGCAATCGAGGACAAATATAAAGGTAGTGGAAAATCACTCATAATTTTAATTCATGAAAGTCATGCAATGGGGCGATTGCGTGAATGACTTGTTTGCAAATTCAATTCCAGTGCACCGGGCTGCTGAACGCTCCCATGCTCGCTTTAATTCCCAGAAAAAAGCCAACCAAGAGTGCCCCCACACACAAAAGCCCCACCACACCAGGAGTCCATCGCGACAAAGTCATAATTCGATCCGCACGCTGCTGTCCCACTTCAGCGTTGAAGGCGAAAATGTCCCGCGAAGCTCGTCGATATTCCTTCGAAGTCGTCACCAAAGATGTTGTAAAAAATTCTTGGGCCTGATCCATGCGTCCGGCCAGCACGAGTTCGAAGTAGTTCTTCCGAGCCTTCAAAAAATCTGATCGGCTCGCGAACATGGATTGAAACAACTCCGTGTCGTGAGGATCATTAATTGCATCGCGGTAGCGTTTCCATAATTCATCCGTTGAATTGGCCTCGATGAGCGCGATGGCTTCTGCGCGATCCGAGGCGGATTCCATTCCGTTCAATCGGAGTGTGTTAAACCAGTTTTCGTGCAGACGGGCAATTGCTTCTCCCGCGTTGACCAGCCCCGGTAAGGTATCCCGCGCAACCATATCGGCATCGCGTTGAACGACGCCCACCGCCAGCGTCGCGATCCCGGCCACGACGCCAAAAACCATGCAGGCGACGCAGACTAAAATGATGAGTTCTTTTCGAAACATGCTAATTTTATCTTATTTTTTGCCCGAGATTCTTTATCTAACTTTCATACATCCAACTGGGTTTTTCCCCTCCGCCTAGCATCCACTCATAAGTATACTTCAACTGCCCCGCAATAGCATTCCAAGTGAAACGATCACGCACGAGGCGTTCTCCATTCTGACCCATCTGGCGCAAATCTTCATCGCTCATAGAAAGCAGTGTGCCGAGTCCCCGCGCGATGCTGTCTGCATCTGTCCCAATTTTCAAGGCCGCATCTGCGGTAAAGCCTTCCGGAAGATTGCACTCCGGGGTCATCACCACCGGCTTTGCATAAGCCCAAGACTCTAGCACCACCATCGGCAATCCCTCGCTGAATGAGGGAAGAATGAAAGCGTCGCACGCGGAATAACACGCTGCTTTGTTTTCATTAAATTGGGGGCCGAGGAACAGGAGCGAGAAACTACCCTTGCGTCCGCCCGATAATGACTCCCCGTTTTCACGGGTGTCAGCCCAGGGGATGTCGAGTTTTGTGGCGAGTTGCTTAAGTTCCGCCTCATGCCCATCCTGATCCCACCCAGCGATCGCGAGGCACCATTGAGTGGTATCGATTCCTCGCCTGGTGCTCGCCCATGCCTGAAGCAGATTTTCAAGACCCTTTTTCGGATGAACACGGCTGAGGAACAGCAGCACTTTTCGCCCCGGTTCGATGGCTCCGAGCCAGGGCGCTCCTGGCAATGACTCTTGTGCCGTCAATTCTTTCGGAAGATCAATCCCGTTAGGAATGATGGCTACTGGATTTTTCAAGCCCATCAGGCGGATCGACTGCGCCTCGGACTCGCACAAGGCTCGGATGCATCGCGCTCCACGGATGTGGTTGATTTCGTAAGTCGCATAAGCAATGACTTTTTTCCAGCGCCGATGTCTCATCGCCCAAGGATCGAGCATGCCATGCGGAGAAATCATGTATGGTACTCGATTGCGATAGCAATAGATCGATGTGGCGATACTGGGATACTGCCAGATGCCGTGGGTGTGGGTGAGATCGGGCCGAATCCGTGCGAGCGCCCGCAGGAACATTGAAGAATAGGCGAACGACTGGGGCCATGAACTTGGAAATGCCTCCACCTCCACCGGTTCCCAAATCTTTAGATCCGCAGCGGTAAATTCATCCTCCACGGCCAGCACCTTAACACCCACTCCTTGTTCAGAGACACATTGCACCAAACGTCGCACACTTTCATGCAGGCCGCCGGCATTGCGCGAAACAGAGCCGACGAGATTGGCGGTATTAATCATAGGAGTGTTAGATGAACAGGAGTTTTGCTAGAGAGGAACCAAGTTTTTGAGCGGCGGTTGAAAACCCTGATACCGTGAGTTTGAGCATGACAATCGAAGAGTTAAACCGCAGATGGACGGGGATGAACGCAGATGAAGAAAATGTTAGAGTCTAAAAGTAATAGTTGTTTGTAAAATTAAGAAAAATAGAAGCACCTTTTATCCCTTCTTCCATCTGTGTCCATTTAATGAAGTATTTTAATCAGTTAGTTTGTCCATGTCCGCTACCCTCCCATTGCGGTTAAAAAACTTTTACTCTCTCAGCATTGAGCAAGACACTCATACTGCTTGATTTAAATTCTCTATTGGAAGGACGCTCACGGTCTTCTCTAACGCCTTAACAATGCGGTTAGGACGGCTCGCTGGAGAAACGTTGGTTTGATGGGACCTATCTGCAGAGCCTTCACAACGGCTGCCTTTAATCCTGTAGCGAAGCGCTCCGGCCCCCACCTGCCGATAATCTCCTCACTTTGACGTCCCATTTCTGCTAGTTTATCTTCGGGCATGGAACTGATTCGAATCATCAACTCGCTCAGACGATCCACATCATACGGATCGAAGGTAAATCCATTCACGCCCTCTTGAACTAAATCCGTAGAGCAGCCCACCCGGTTTGACACGATCACTGGTAAGCCACTGGCCATCGCCTCATTGACCACTAAACCCCATTGCTCGGTGGTGCTGGCATGGATGAACACGCCTGCATGCGCGTAGAAACGCGGAAGTGCATCAATCTGACGAAACCCGGGAAAGTAAACCGTGCTAGAAGTTAGATTAGAAGAGTCAGTCGCTAAAGATTCCCATGGAGCGCCCATCACGATTCTCAGGCGGAGCTCCGCGCATTGAGCTAAAAGGTTAGATTTTAATTCTCCATCGCCCAGTATGACCAATGGCCACCGCTCAGAAGTCAGACTATCCGAAGCACGCAAGTAGCTTCCATACGCATCTAACACGCGAAAAAGATTTTTCTTTTCGATAAACCGCGCCGACACCAAAAAATATTTCCCGGGGAACTGGGGTCCGCTACTGCGGTTATTCTGCCGCTTGATCGCTTCCGCTTTCTCTTTGAAATAGGCGTTATCTACCGCGTCATAGCCTTGGTAAATTCGCTCGGGAGCCATCCCAAGTTCCTGCATGTATTCCTGATGGGGACGCCCCCCTACCAAGGCTGCCGCACACTGTCCGACATAATGCCGCTTGATCCATTCTCTCCAATTGCTGCGCACCTCGTCATGCGCCGTGCTTTCCGACATCACGATCGCAGGCACCTTGTTTTGTCCGCACCACTCAAGGGCTAGAAATGCCCCGCGTCCGGACCAACCTGGAATGACCACTGCATCCGGTTCAAAAGCTTCCAATACTCTTGTTAGCCGATCTTTGAAATCTCGAGTTGTCACCTGCCGACTGGAGCTTTCTGGGAAAAGCGTCTCCGTTCGCAGCGGGTGGTCCGTCCCGGAGCGCTCCCACACATAGTCATGGCTGCTACCCGCAAACTCCACCCCCAGCACCTCCAGCACGCGGCTGGCACCGATCAACCGCGCTAGATGATATGGCCCGAAGTTATCAAACAGAATTGCTACTTTCAAAGTCGTTTTTTGGTAATCCTATAGGGTCGATGGCGGTTAGTTATAGAAGCGTAGGGAGCAGCTCACTCATGCTCCGCTGATAACTCGTCATACTATAATCTTGTGATCGAAATCTAGCAGCCACCGCATATTGTTCCCTTAAAGAATGATTTTCCAACAGATTTCTCAAGCTGACTTCCATTCCGTCCAAGTCGTCCGGTTCATGCACGAATCCTTCCACACCATGCCGCACCACCGTCCCGCTATTCGGGGTTGTCACAACCGGAAGCCCGGTGGCCAGCGCCTCCATGACCACGCCAGCCGAGCCTTCACAGATGGAAGGGAAGAGGAATAGGTCAAAAGAATTGAGGTAGTCGAAGACTTTGGACCGAGGAACCGGGCCCGCAAGTGTCACGTGCTTTTGGAGCTCATTGATCGCAGAAGAATGCACTGCAAGTGGTCCGACCATGATAAATTCTACGCCCTCGCCTTTAAGCCTTCGCGCCATTTCCAGAAATACCGGAGCGCCCTTACGAAGATTCACAGATCCAACAAAACCGACACGTAATAATTTACTCCCCTTTAGCTCGGTAAAATCACGCGTTGGAAAATCCGGTGCTGGGTAAGGTATGACGGAGATCCGTTCTGCCGCCACTCCACAACTCACCAATCCATCGCGAACGTAGTCGGACGCGCAGGTGAGGTGATCGAGACGCTCCCAAGTTTTTTCCTCGAACGCGATCAGGCGTTGATTCTTGTGGGCTTTTTCTGCATCCCAACTTGGCCAGCGAAGACGCTGTCTTTCCATTTCTTTTTGTTCGATGGCCGCTGGAGCAATCATTTGATCACCGATGGTACGCAAGCCCCGGTCATGGCATGTTTCGCAAAAATCGGGATGCAGGTTTCTAACGAAACCATGCGCCATATTCGCGCTGCCAAAATTCTGTTTGGACATCCACTGTGCGGACTGCCGGGAGAGCCATTCGTAATAGTCCTCCACTGCCGCAAATTTTTTCCGGTGAAACTTCCAGAGCAGAGAGCGCAGCGGATAACTCACCACACGATCCTGAATTTCCACACAACGTCTTTCCTGCATCCGGCTGGCCCCAAGCGGCCCCCTATTTTTGCCCAGACTCGCAATCCTCGCATCCAGTGATCCAGGGCGGACGAGAAAATCCGTGAAGACACGCTCCAACCAGCCTAACTGCTCCAATGCCCGAGGTATGGCATAATGAAGCCTGGCTCCATCCTGAACGCAGAGCACGGCCGGTTGTTTGGGTTTTGCTGACTCAGGTGAAGACATAACTTCAAGCCCTCGAACGACGACTCAGGAACGGACGTTCCACTACGAGGTGCAGCGCATACGCAAATGGCAAAGCAGCCGCGATCCCTGCAAATACCCAACCCAAATGCGCCGGCAGCAAGCCTTGAGTGGAGTGACTCATTTGCCATCCGCTAGCGAGCATGAGTAAAGGAAAATGCGTCACATAGAGCGTGTATGACATATCGCCCAAGGGTTTCAACCGCTCCAGAATGAACAGACTCACTTGCCGGGCTTTTAAGTAGAGGCCCACCGAAATCACGCCTGAGAATAGAAATGCCATCCCTAGATCGTGCATTTTGTTAGAAATGCTAGTTGCTAAAAATCCAACGAGACAGATCGCTGTCACCGGTAGCCAAGCAATTTTCAGCCGCCCCGCAAAGACATCGGCCAACAAAACACCCAGCCACCACGCCAGCATTTGAGAGAACACCGCCTGCAACAAAATCACTGGCCATCCCGGAAGAAAACTGGCGGCAAAAAGCACAGACATTAGACCTGTCGCTAACAAGATCGAGCGGCGACTGAGCCACCAAAACATTGGATAAATCATGTAAAACCACCACTCAAACTTGAGCGACCAAAGGGGACCATTACCGCCAAAGACGGGAACATACGTGTTCATGAGGAAAGCCAGATTACCAAAAAATGTGTGTCCACTCACATCACTCACCACATTAAGATTGATCAACGAATAAGGGGTGGCTGAGTGATAGATTGGATACCCCATGGAAACACCGCACAGATGTAAAATCCAACTCAGCCCTAAAGCTGCTAGGAGAGGCGGGTAGAGTCGTCGCGCCCGTCGCCAGACAAACCCCTTCCAGTCAAAACGAGCTGATGGGCCGTCGTTGAAGATGTGACGGGCATAGCGCAGATGGATGACAAATCCCGACAGAACAAAAAAGAATAACACCGCTTCATGACCATAGCGAAACAATGAAAAAAAGTACACCAGCATCCGTTGCAATAGAGAATAAGTTCCGGGATGCGCCTGAAAGCCGGTATAGCCTTCCCACAGGAGCCAGCGTGCATGGCCAACCACCACATATAGGGCTGCCAAACCGCGCAATCCATCCAGAAAATTCAAATTGACCGCCGTCTTTTGAGTATTCATCGAAACTTGTTTTTCAGCTTGTTAGCAATCCCGGGCCGGGAGGGACTTCCGAATTACGTGAAAAGAAAGCGGGCGAAATTTACTAACAAAATTTGGCCTGAGCTTTGATACACTCTTACTATCTATCCGAAAGATGGAATGATAGAAGTCCCCCGCTATCTTCATTCGAGAGGTGCCAGATGATCCACCAGCCGACTCGTTAAAGTCAGGGCCACAAAAGTCGTGTTGGCATTGCTAGTGGTTCGAAATGTCGATGCACCTATGACATAAAGATTGTCTGTTCCAAAAACACGGAGATCACGATCCACCACTCCGTCGGATTCCGATTCCGCCATGCGGCAGCCCCCGGTTTGATGATAGACATCGCCAAGCTTTGCCAAAAACGAGGGCTGCAAATTCATCAGTTCGTCAGGAATTGTGATAGATGCTAGCCCTGCGTCCCGCAATGCCTGATCGCAGCGAATCACGAAATCCCGAATCGAGGAGAGTTCCTGATCACCATGCCTCCAATCCAGAATGACTTTGGGAAGACCAAAAGGATCTTTAACTGAACTGTCGATGGTGATTTTGCTCTCCCGGATCGGTGCCTGCTCGGTTTGGATTCCAAATGATATCTTTGAGGAGCTCGGCACAAAGATTCGGTTTTCTATCACATACTTCCACATCAGAGGTGGGAGATACTTTGCGCATGCCAGCAAATTCCGAAACAAGTCGCCAACGCCCGTTACCTTTCTGCTATAGACCGCCGCTTTGAGAAACTGTTTCAAAAACACCAAGTTTTCCGAGATCGAGCTTTCAAAGCAGAAGGTCCCTTGAACATTGAGAATCGGGATCGTTTCCAGAGTTTTGTTAGTGAGCCTGAGTTTGGGTTGAAATTTATACCCGGCGCTCAGGAAGTTACAAAAGGTATTAAAAAAACGACGGCTGTCAGTAGGGTGGACGGTTCCGGCCCGCCCGACGAAATGATCCTGAAAATAGGCTCCCACGTTCCCGTTGTTCCGCCACGGGCAATCCCATCCGGGAGTTGCCGCCGCATGCAACATTAACCGGCAGATTTCAATTGTCCCTGACGCAAGGATGAAGCGATCTCCATGAATCTCACAAGCTTCTCCATGGCGGTTGATAGCTTTCACGGATGTGATCTTGCCCTTCAAGCTATTAAATCCAACCACGCTATGATGAAGTAGAACTGATAGATTCTTGCGGGTCTGGATTTCTTGGGCATAAGCCGCCGCGAAACTGGGGACTTTAAGCCATCGGGTGAGAAACATTTCGACGCCCTCAGCAAAGGATGGGGTCTCAGGGAAAACCTTTTCAAAAACTCGTTGGTCAGTTTGAACCTCATCGATGAAGCCAAGATTGGTGTACGTTTTCTGATAGTATGGCTGAATCTCCTCATAACGAATCGGCCATTTCGAATCAGGTAACCAGTCTCTTCCCTCGAAATCCACCGCTTGGAATTCTACGAGTTGTCCTCCCCATAAGTTAGAGGTTCCACCCAAGCTCCGGCTTCGGCCAATGCGAATTCCTTCGTGCGGAAGGCCTGTCGTAGCATAGGTGGAGGGATCGAAGCCGCCTAACTCCATTCCCCCAGATTCGATGACGAGAACCGACTGCCCGCGTTTAGATAGCTCCACCGCGGCGTATAGCCCGACAGTGCCTCCACCTATGATCACAGTTTGATAGGGAAACGCTGCATTTTCCGCATCTTCAATGTTCTCGATGATCATAAATTGGGGGCTGGGGATGTTTCAAATGCGCATGCTGCGGCAGCAAAAGTCACCGACTGAGCTGGGCGGCGAGCAAGGCCTCGGCAGTTTGCTCAAACTGCTTCCAATCCGCAGAAGTCCGTGTGGAGTGGCTCAAGGCTGCTGCCACGTTGCTGCGTATGCGCGCCGGTTGGGTGGAAGAAAATAACGATATACCACATGGGTTATCGTGCATAGCGAGTCCTAGAATCCAACCTGCTAGAGCACTCGGGTCAGATAATCCCATCACTTCCCAGGCCCGAACCAAGTCATTCGGGGCGGATTTGAGCCCAGACTCAAGGGCCGGTAGAACTTTTAGTGCCCCATGGGTATTGACGACACGTTCGTTAGATTGGGGAAGCAGGCGGCGGTTCCACTGACCCAGGCAGTTAGCGATCTGAATCACTCCAGTCACAGCAGGATTCTTTTCTAAAATGGGCGGTACCAGAGGGAATTCACTGCCCAGCCCAAATGCTCTGATTTTACCGACGGTTTTAGCGTCCTCTAAGAACTCCAAAAGCCCTTCCGACTGCGTGTCTTCCAAGGTTGCTTCGTGAAGTAGGAAAAGATCGATATGATCGGTGCGGAGTTCGCGCAGACTGGTTTCTAAGCTCTGACGGGCACTGGCCACATCAAAACAATTCTTACGAACACCCGCGCTCGCTCTAGCAGATAACAGTTTCCGCACGGATGGATGAATTGAGGCCACCTTGCGTGCGAAGCCCATCAGAAATCGTCCACGCGAAGAACCACTCATGGCTGGCGGCTCCATGCCAAATTTCGTGGTCACTGTAATCTCGTCCCGGCATCTCGTATCAGCGATAAATCTCCCCAAAATGCCTTCTGCTTGGCCATGCCCGTAGTAGCGAGCCACATCGAAATGGCGAATCCCACAGTCGAAGGCCGCTTTCAGCAATGCCTGACGATCCGCTTCCATCGCGGGACGCATGAGACCTGCACAACCATATCCGATCACCGTTGTGGAAAGACCAGTCTCACCAAGTGGTATTTCACGCATGGGAAAAGGGGAGCACGGGTTGAAGCGGAGGCAATTGCGGCTCAAGTTCCGCTAAAGGCATCACCCGGACACGGCTAAACTTACGCATCAGCAGGTAGGTTTTGGATGAGATGGGCGTTCTGGGGGAGCGGGTGTGCCAACAATGCCCCGGAGCATTCCAATATCCCGCCAGCGTGGACGAGACGCACTCATTTTTAAGCCCGAAAAGTAACCCGGAAGCCACCGTTCCGAACAAATGATAGATGGCGTGGGGAAGAGGAACATCCCAATAGACCTGACACAAGTTGTTGCGGCGTTCCAGCATGCGCTGCTTCCAGACATTGCGGATAGGCGACGCGTGGTGATGCAAAGGATCGGCCAGCCCGAGGCGCACGATATAGCCACCGTCCAGCATTCTGTTGCAGATGTCGCGCTCCTCATTCATGTAGAAAAGCGCTTCCCGATAGCCACGGTATGCTAAAAAGACATCCCGCTTGATCGCGTAAGAAGCCCCCAAAAACGCCGGGCATACGTAGATCTGATCGCCGGATGGAGCCCGCCCGCGGATTTCCTGATCTTGATTCACATTGATGTAGGGAATCGAAACCGCTCCTACCCGCGGGTGTTCTAGCTCGGCCAGAGTCTGTTCCACGGTGTGAGGGGAAATCATCACCGAGTCGTCATCGAGCGGAAACAGGATTGGGCAGGAGGCCATCTCCGCGCCACGGTTGCGCAGAAAGCAGGGGCCATTGGGGCCATTGAAGCGCTGATAGCGCACCTCCGGGAATTCCGTCCGCATCATCTCCTCGGTCTGGTCGGTGGAACCATCGTCGAGCACGATGATCTCCACGGGCACCGTCTGCTTCTGCGCACTCAGAATGCATTCTCGCAGAATCGAGGCGCGGTTATACGTGGGAATTGTTAGACTGGCACGGAACTGCATTTTCAGTAGGGCACTATTCAGTTGGAGTTCGGGTGATCAAAAATCTACCCTACCGCCGAACTTGGTTAAATGTTATCAGCGGCTCCCGCACAAGCCGCGCCAATCCGCTCATTGTCCTCGGCGGAGATCAATTCAGGAATATAGCCGCTATCGTAGCGGGGGCGGCGGCTGTCGAGGATGGGCAGCAACGCCGCATGGGTGATGCGCTGAGCCAGACGTTTCATGGGTGGCGCAATCTGATGATGAAGATGCACTTCCTTCAATTCTGTACCAGGCTCCCAATAAAGGAGTGGGCCGGTGTCGATCCCATTTTCTCCTGCCAAGCCTTCCAGTTTGTCTTTCTTCGCACCGTGGGCGACACCCGTCGCAGGATCGACCAACTCACCATGCCAGTCGGCGGTGTTCCAATGGTCTCCCGCAGCGGCCTTGCGGGCTTTCATCGCTGCCCGAAGCGCAAAACGCCGGGTGAGCTGCACCGGATCGCGATGGGGATAATGTAACACTGGGATGCGCTGGTAAGCCAGCAATCCAGCATTGTAGGGCCAGTGAGTCGTACTTGGCCACTGCATGGTCGGCCGATAACGAAACATCCGGGGTTCCGAGTATTGCGAGACTTTGTAGTAACGGCGGCGGTCGATGATCGACCGTTTGCGATCCTCATCGATCCCGACGACTCCCGATTCATAGGCCGCTGCCTCATCCGTTGTTAGACGGAAGAAATACCACTGCAGATGGACCATCCCTTCTTCCGGCTTCAGGCGTTCCCTGACAAACTGCGGCGGCGGCACTGGGTATAACTCATCGCCATCGATTTTCAGAATCCAATCGCCTTCGGCAAAACCAGTGCGCAATTGATCGAACATAATGCAACGCAGGCTGTCCTGATATACCGTCGGTTCGTGCTTGAAAGGCTGGATCCGGGAATCCCGGGCTGCGAAATCTTGAACGATGTTCCACGTCTCATCGGTGCTGCCCAGATCATAAATATGGAGCACATCAATCCAGGTCAGAAGGTGCGTGAGAGTTTCAGCGATGATGTCGCCTTCATCGCGCAAAAGCATTAGTCCGTGAAATCGCATGGTTGGAAAATTAAGGTTAGCTGATCTATCTGCGGGTTTCGTAGTTTAACAAAGATTTCTATGGAAATGATTTTGCGAGTCAGAGGTCCGTTTATTTTGATGCCTGGACATCAAAATGAACTTAACGATGATAAAAGGTGGCGAAGGATGATGCTACCGGACGTTAACATTCTCATTTACGCCTACGACGAATCTTCCAAACAGCATGCCCAAGCCAAAGAGTGGTGGAAAAATCAACTGAATGGCACACAGATGGTCGGCTTATCTTGGGTAGTCCTCTTGGGCTTCATTCGTATCATGACCCATCCTCGGATTTATGAAAATCCATATTCGCCCCCAGAGATATTGAAAATAATAGGATCATGGCTGGACCAACCCCACGTTAAAATCATTCTCCCTTCTGACCAACATTTTGCGCGTCTCTCGGAATTACTAATTCGGGTTGGTACCGCGGGTAATTTAATGACCGACGCGCATCTGGCGGCGTTGGCGATGGAACGTGGCTTAATTCTGCAAACTACTGACGCCGACTTCGCCCGTTTTCCTAACGTGAAATGGAAGAACCCGCTGGGCTAGACATTGGATTTAGCCTTCGTCGTGCAAAAGCATGAGTCCGTGAAATCGTATGACCTTCTAATTTAGTATTTTTTAAAATACGAGACTCCATTCACTTTGCAAAGCTAGTGTCTCGTAAATTAGTAATGGGTGGATGCCGCGAAGGTTCAAAATCTTGGGGAGCACACGCGCCCTCGCGTGTGGTTTTCGACGCCCTCGTCGAAAACAGCTTGGAATGGCCTGCAACGCCAGTCTGCGGCGAGGGCGCCAC
>JANYEC010000082.1 GCA_025363295.1 Akkermansiaceae bacterium | reverse complement strand
TCATCGAGATCTCCGAAGAATGGGAAACAGGCAAAATCTACCTCCAACCCGAAACCAAAAAACAACAACCGAACTAACCGCAATCCTCTAGCAGTCCAGATCTCGATCAGACGATTTTACAGAAAAATATTTGCGCGGCCTCCCGGACCCCTGCACGAACAGACCACGCGTCTCGAGGTGAATGGCATACTCCCACGCTCTCAAGGCGCAGGACCGCTCTCCTCCAGAGACGATCCATCCGCATCCACGACAGCAAGGAGTTTGGTGGCTCCTTACTGCTGGAGTGTGTCGGGAGGAGGGCGGGCGGGTGTCCTGCTGGCGTTTTCAGTTTGCGACGGTCGCAGAGGCGCCGCTACAAGGGGGGGTGGGTGTAAAAAAATTCGCAAAGCGGGGCGAAATCCAACTGTTTGATTTTCAGATAGTGGGCGAAAACGGGTGGTGGGAATACCGGCTAAATGGGGCTGATAGAGCTGATTTGGTCATCCGGGACGCCATGGATCTGGTAGATTTTATTGAGCCATCGTGCGATTTTCTCCAGTTAGTCCGCATGCTGATAGGACATGGCCGCCGCTTCTATCATGACCTGATAGGTAACCTCCTTCGCCACGGCGGAGGCCCGCGATGCTGGCGGCATTTTCTCCGTGTTCTGGAACAGTGGGAAGCCGTCCGGAGCTGGGAAAACCACTGGGTAGAAGCGGGAATGTCTCCTAACCCATGGATCACGAACCGATCACGGGTTCTCCTCCGGCGATGGCTACATGCAGGTGAGGGGTGGAAAGGGTGCAGCGGTCAAGTCACCTGCCTGCCGGGCAGGCAGGGGCGGCATGCGGAGGATGCTCTTCCAACAGGCAGCCCTGGGGCGCTGAACCAACTTGGGCGGTGGGAGACATTCTCCCACCGCCGGAGAACAAACGAAAACCAACAATACCAACAACCACTGCTATGAACGATCTCAGTACAGGATTCAGCCACGAAGCGGATAGCGCGGTGTCCGCAAAGGCATCGCTCATCCACTCGGCACTCACCATTGCTCCGAGGATCACCTATTTCCCCACCACCCGACCGACGATGGCGGCCTTCAAGGCGGAGATCGATGCCTATCAGCTCGCCCTCAGTTCGGAAAGTACCTCCGCCATGGTGGCGCAGCGCAAGGCGAAGCGGGAATCCGTGATCCTGATGCTCCAGAAGCTCGCCGCCGATCTGGAGCTGGCGGCGGACGGGAAATTGGGGAGCATCCTGTGGTCCGGGCGGTTTGTTCGCCCAGCTACGGGCGGCGGTGGCGGGTGTGAGGTCTTTGACTTGCCCGAAGCGCTGCTCCAAAGGCGATCCGTTCGCTTCCACGACAGGAGTGTCGCGGCTCCTTCCTATTTTCCCGCCGCGATCAGGTCTTCGAGATGCCCGCCGTGCGCGGTCACCCACTTGCCCTTGCGGACGACTTTGGTAAATCCAAGTCCACTGGCGGCCGCAGCTTTGAAAACTTCCCACGCCTGGTCCGCGAGGATGCCGGAGACGATGAGGTCGCCGCCGGGCGCGAGGGACTTCGCGATGACCGGCCACGCCTCTATCAGGACGGTGGAGAAAAGGTTCGCGAGAACGACATCGTAGCCCTTTTTGCGCGGCTTCCAAATTAGGACGTCTTGTTCTTTCATTTCGATTTCAGGCGTCCCGTTGCGCGCGATATTCCGCAGTCCCACGGCGACGGCGAAGGGATCAAAGTCACAGGCGAATGTCTCGCCCGAGCCGAGTTTTTTAGCAGCAATGGCCAAAACGCCGGTGCCCGTGCCGAGATCAGCGGCGGTCCAGCCGGTGCCTTTCCGCTTGCGGGCGACATCCACGAGCAGTCGAAGAACGGTGGAAGTCGTGGCATGATCGCCGGTGCCGAACGCCATTTCCGGCGGGATCACGATGATCTCGCGTTTCGGATTTGCCTTTTTCAATGCGGCGAGCTCCTTCGGGCGATCTTCCGCAGTCAGGACAAAAACATCACGCACTTTTAGCGGGCGCGGTGGGGCGACTGGCTTGTTCCACTCGGCGTGGGCCATTTTTCGCACGCTGCCACCGAATTGTGAGACGATGGCGTCGGCCTCCCTTTGGGTGTTGCAAAACAAGCGAACGCGGATCGATTTTCCGCCTTTGATCATCTCGATCACGAGATTCGGATTTCCTGCAAACCGTTCTTCCCAGGCGTCCATCCACTGGGCACCGGAAAGTTTCGACCAAACGAACATGGATAATTGCGTGGTGTGAAATGCGTCCGAAAAAAATGGAGCGGGCGATGAGATTCGAACTCACGACATCCACCTTGGCAAGGTGGCGCTCTACCACTGAGCTACGCCCGCGTCGGGAAACGCGTCGAGGGCTTTCTACATGCGGGGTGGGGGCGGGCAAGCCAAATTTCACAAATTTTCCATGGGCATTCCTGCTGCGGTGAGTTTCCATTGCGCCACGCCATGTCTGATAAGCTCGCTGAAATCATCGCCACCAAGCATCTTGAGGTCGAGGCCCTCATGCCCCGCGCCGCCTTGTTGCGGGCAGCCGCCCTCCAACGCAACGACTACGGCGGCTTCCGCAGCGCGCTCGACCGTGGGCCGGGAAAACTGGGCGTGATTGCCGAGGTTAAAAAAGCCTCGCCCTCGGTGGGCCTCATCGATCCGAATTTCGATCCTGTCCGCCAGGCAAAGCGCTACCTCGATGGCGGCGCGTGCTGCCTCTCGATCCTCACGGACGAAAAATATTTCCAAGGCTCGCTCACTTACCTCACTCAAATCTCGAAATTTTCCGCCGCGCCGTTGTTGCGCAAGGATTTCATGATCCACGAGGTGCAGATCCACGAAGCCATCGTGACCGGAGCGGATGCCATTTTGCTGATCGTCGCTGCGCTGGATGATCAAACGCTGCGCCGTCTTTACGACGAGGCGAAGTCCTTCATGCTAGATGTGCTCGTCGAAGTCCACGATCTGCGGGAAATGGAGCGAGCCCTTGAGCTCGGTGCGGATTTGATCGGTGTAAACAACCGAAATTTGAAAACTTTCGCCGTCGATCTCGCCACCACCGAAGTGCTCGCGGAAGAGGTGCCGGACGATGTTTTGTTAGTTTCTGAAAGTGGAATCAAGTCGCTCGAAGACGCCCGCCGTGCTTTGGAAGCGGGCGCAAATGCGGTGCTGATCGGCGAGGCGTTGATGCGCGCGGATGATCCTAGCCGCGAAATTGAGGCCTATTTGGCCTTGGAATTAAGCTGAGGATTCTGCGATCAAGACCCTGCTGCCTCAGGATTCTGGCTTTTCAGATGAGTATCGCCAGTTTATGATTCACTCGTTTGTGTTACGGAACTTAGGTAGTAACTCTGGCCTTTCACGGGGGTTCGAGAAACCGATCTTTGCATTCGGCGGAACCATTCATCTTTCATGAAACCCAATTTCCGTCCGATCCTCATCCTAGGCCTCCTCGCGTTCTGCGGGCTTGTCGGCGGTTGGCTGATCCGTGGTTTGGGAAGTGCGACAGTGCCTGTGAAAATAGGCTCTTTTCCGTCAGTCGTTTCTCCCAAGCCAACTCGCGAGATTCGTAGCACCGCCCCGCGCGTCTCTCGCGCTGAATTCCGGGATGGCACAACGGTCGAGCTTTTCGCCAGCAGTAAACCCGACGAAATCATTCTGCGTTTCCCCTCCGAGGAAACCTATCAGACATTTATCTACACCCTCACCGGCAGCAAGATCCGGCTCATTAATCATTTAGATTCTTTACGGGCGATGCGACTGAAATTCGACGACTGGGATGAACTTTCAAGTTTACTCAATGGGGAGAATATCACGACCTACGATTCACTCCCCGCGCTCCCCGCACCAAGTCCGCCGGGGCTCGCTGCGCAGGATGGCCTTGTCGGCTTTGGCGATTCCGTCCTCCCCTGGTTGGGCATCCATTCGGATAATTCATCGTGGGGCGCGGGTGTTAGGATTGCGGTGATCGACAGCGGCATTGTCCCGCATCCGGATCTGCCCGGTCTATCCAAGTCCATCGCCATCACCCCATTTCCAGAAAATTTAAATGACACCTTTGGCCATGGAACCGCAGTGGCTTCATTGATCGCGGGAAATAGCCCCACCGCTCCCGGAGTCGCACCGGCAGCGGACTTGGTCTCGATCCGGGTAGGTGATGAAACAGGAAAGGCGGATTCTTTCGCACTCGCTGCGGGCATTCTTGCAGCGCTGGATGCCAAGGTGCAAATCATCAACATCTCAATGGGTACGAGAGAAAATAATCCGCTCATTGAGGAGGCTGTTTTGTTAGCCCGCGACCAAAACGTCGTCATTGTCGCCGCTTCTGGAAACTCAGAGCAGGAGGACGCTTGTTATCCGGCCGCCTATCCGAGTGTGATCAGCGTGGGGGCGGTCGATGCTCGTGGCGAGCATCTGGATTTCTCTAACTACGGCACCTATTTATCCGTCACCGCGCCCGGTTATGCGATTAATGCAGCATGGCCGGGAGATCGGTATGCGAAAATCAGCGGGACATCTGCTAGCGCGCCGATCGTCACCGGAGCGATTGCCGCCACTATGTCGAATGGATATGGCATTACCATGAGTGCCAGACAAGCCGCGGAAATTGTGATGAGTTATTCCGATGAAGCTGGGCTTCCCGGCCCGGACTCCGAATTCGGCGTGGGAATCCTGAACATGGCTCGCGTGATGAACCGTAGCGTGCCTGGAATCGTGGATGGCGCAATCACCGACCAGCGGATTGTCAAAGCAGCGGGTGTCGGCATGAACGACGAACTCGAAGTGACCGTCCAAAATCGCGGCACCTCGCAACTCATCAACACCCTTTTAGAGATCAACACCCCACTCGGAAGTCGGAAATTCAATGCGACGAATATCGCTCCCGGTGCCATTCAGACTTTTTCGATGCCCGTCCGACTCAGTAGCCTAACGAAAGGTGAAGAGATTCATGTGAATTCAAAAATCACCCTCGGCACTCCGGGCCAAGACGACACCCCTCAAAACAATCAGAGGGAAGACACGCTCTATCCGAGGTGAATCGTAGGGGTGCAGAAGTCACAAAGGATGGGCCACTGCTGGCACAATTCCTGGGGGGGGGGAAATGGGAGCCAAGAGAGGTGGGGTTTCACCCCATTGTGAAAACCTCCAGTGCAGCACAAATTGTTAATTAGTCGGCGAAAATTCTGAGAAAGCCGTAAGAGAAATTTAAGACATACATTCTAACACCTACAAACGACCATGAAAAATTTTAACGCCTGTATTCCGATTTTTCTGACCAGCATTTCCCTTGCAGTCATTCTCTTCACCTCATGTGAAAAAAAGAGCGAACAACAAAAGATCAACGAAGTCAGAGCTGAGGCCCGTGATGAAATTATCGCCGCCGAAGCGAAGGCAGATCATGCTCGGCTGGAGGCCGAACTGAAAATCACCGAGGCTCGTCGCAAAGTTGAGGAGAAAACAGGTGTGGTGGACGCGCCGCCTCCCGTGATTGTCATTCCTGACAATGGTGTTAGATCAGAGCCTCCAATCGTCGAAAAGGTGAAGGATCTCCTAAACGTGCGCCCGAATGAGGCGACAAAAGATCGCCTTGAGAACCGTGCGGATAAGGCGCGGCAAGATGCAGAGAACGCCGCTGATGCAGCAGACGAAGCCGCACGGCGTGCCGATAAGGCCGCCCGAGCTGCGGGCCAGCAGTGATATAAGCGACTCAGAACTTTCCCCCTTTCACTTTTGTTAGTTTTTGAGCACGATTCTATCAGTTCCACTCGTCAACGATCATCTTGACGTCTGTATCTGTGGTAATCCACTCTATGCGCACAATTCTCAGTGCGTTGCCTGCGGTGCGGAAGTCGGCTTTGACCCTGTGTCGCAGAGGGTAGTCTCTTTCGCCACAGATCCGGTAACAGGTTACTGGCACACAACGATTCCTGAGCTCTCTGGGCAAGCGTTTCGGATGTGTTTGCTGCGTAAGACAGCATGCAATTGTAACTGGATGCTGCGAGCTGAAACGAACGGAGATCACTGTCTCTCCTGTCAACTCACGCAGTTGATTCCTCAACTTGGCATCCCCGGAAATGCAAAACTCTGGGGCAGGGCCGAAGCCGCGAAACGTCGGGTTCTTATTCAACTTCTGCGGCTTGGGCTACCGATGAAAAGCAAAAGCGCAAGTCCCACCGGCCTCGGATTTAAATTTATGGCGTCCTTGCCGGGAGAACTGGTTTTAACCGGTCATGAAGATGGAGTCATCACACTAAATATCAGCGAGGCGGATGATTCGGAACGGGAAGCCATGCGCGAGAGGATGGGAGAGAATTACCGCACTTTAGCCGGCCATATTCGTCACGAACTTGGTCACTATTACTGGGATCTGCTGAGCCACGATGAATCATGGTTAGAAATTTTCCGCAGTTGTTTCGGAGATGAACGGCAGAACTACGACACCTCGCTGCAAAACCATCATCAAAATGGTGCCCCTTCTAACTGGGCGCAGACATATATTTCGGCCTATGCCTCCAGTCATCCATGGGAAGATTGGGCAGAAACATTTGGGCATTACCTTCATCTTGAGGAAGGCCTGAGTCTCGCAAGACACTTCGGGTTAGAGCCGAACGACCTGCGACTTTTCGCTGCAGAATTCAATGTCGCCACATTGCCCGCAACGGTGGATCAATCTGCGGGGCATGCATTCATCGCTGATGTAAACCGCTGGATCCGTCTGAGCTTACTCATTAATGATCTAGCAGAAGGACTGGGACAGCCCCATCCCTCGCCGTTTGTCCTCAACGTGGCCACTGTGGCCAAACTTTGGCAGGTGCATTCCTCGCTGCGGAAACTCAGCCAAAAAAACTGATAGGAAGCTACTTTACTTCCGGGCGACTCCGCCAACGAGCACCACAATACCGCCGATGACTAAGGCCCAACCGAGCGGTGCTGGCAACGGCACGCGTTCGTGGGTGGTCGCCTTCACGTCAAGTGGGCCGACATTGAGAACGGTTTCCTCGCGAGTGACATTGTAGCCACGGTAAATCAGCACGCCCGCTCCGAGCAGGATCATGATGACGCCAATAATGGTGAGATTTGAGTTTTTCATGGTTTGATAGAGGATAAAGAATTTTTAATAAAGGCCGACTGCTTTCGGCGTTCTTGATGGCGATCCCAGTGATCGCAAGCACTAATAAGATATAGAAAATGTAAGTGGCGCAAACAAAGTATCTTCAGGCGCTTACCTTCAATAATACGGTTTCAACATCCAATAGCAGATAGGGCCAGTGATAGCGACGTAGAGCCATAGCGGAAATACCCAGCGCGCGAGTCTGCGGTGATCGCTGAAGCGGTTGGTCCAGCCGGCGATGAAGGTGAAGAGGATGAAGGGCAGACTCACCGCCGCAAAAAGAATGTGACTGATCAGCAGGACGAAATAAACGGTTTTCATCGGACCCTCGCCGCCGTAGCGGGTGGGATCATTTGTCATGTGATAGGCGACGTAGGAGAGTAGGAATAAAACAGATAGAATCATGGCCAGCACCATCGTGGCGCGGTGGAGTTTCACCTGACCGAGCTTGATGAAGATGAGAGAGATTAATAAAACGACAGCGGCGACGGCGTTGATCCCGGCATGGATCGGCGGTAGAAACGAAGTGGACCAGCCATCCGGAAGTGGCAACTTAATTTTCTGCATGGCTACGACGAGCAGCAAGACCACGGTTGATAGAATCCACGCGGCGATGCCGAGTTTTTTCGAGAGCGCTTCCTGAGGTGCGCGGGTGAGCCATTGCTTGCGTTCGTCGTTCATCAGATACCGGGAGTTGGCTTCTTAGCGAGTTCGGTGCGGATTCGGTTGAGTAACTCGTCCTTAAGTTTTTGATACATGTTAGGATCGAGTTTTTTAGCATCTTCGGAGCGGGCATCGGCGAGTGGCCACTTTCCGATCACATGGAAATTGCGATCCACTAAAATGAATCCGAGATCATGGGCATACTTGCCATTGGTCTCGATATCCAAAGGGTCCTTCCGCTCGCGGATACCAAAAAATTTCAGTTCATGCTCAAGATAATGATGAGTGGTCTCGGCGGTGCCCGCATTGAGGAACCACCAATTTTTTGTTTCGGCACCGACGGCCTTTGCGTAATCTGCGAGTTGTTCCTGATGATCGTTTTCGGGATCGACTGATATGCAGGCGATGTGGAAATCGGGGTTGCCTTTGAACTCATCGTAAATTTGACGCAGCTCCGCGCCATTGCGGATGGCGCAGTTTGGGCAGATGGCGAAAAACTCGGCGACGATCCAAACCTTGCCGCGTAGGTCCGAGAGTTTGACGGCTTGGTTATCTTGATTGGTCGCCGGTAGATCCTTGGTAATTTCGAACCACTCGGGCGCGGTATCCTTCCCACTGTTGATGACGAGCGGTGCTTGATAGGGCGCATTCAGTCCTTTGCTCAGATAGATCGAAAGACTGATGACGCCGGCGCAAATGGCGGCGACGCCGGTGTAAAATAAGGCAATGGTGGTGTTGCGTTTCATGAGTCTCTAGCAGGTTCAGCGAGGAGTTTGTCGATGGTGTGGTTAAGCAGGACTTCGAGTTCATCGACGTTGTTGCGGTCGGTGCCGGTTTTAACACCTTTCTCATCCCATTTGGCCGCTTGATCGAAATCAAAAGTAGCGATGAATGGCGGGCCTCCACGTTTTTGTGGAACGACACCGCGGCGAATGTGGCCGTTTTTATCGATCAGCACAATCGAGGCATCGTAATCCCATTTACCGGAAATTTCATTCGGATAGGTATTCGCTTTGAGTTCGTTTTTAATGAATTTATGCAGCGTCTTCGGTTCGTTGCTACCCAGCCACCATTGAGGAAGTTTGATGGCACGGGTGATAGAAGTATCGGCGAGTGTGGTGATCAATTTCTCAGAAGGAATCGGATCGATAATCAGGGAAACAAGGATGAAATTCGGGTCTGTTGCGCGTTTTTCGGCGAGACGCTTCATTACAGCGAAACTGCGTTCGGCAGCTTGTGGGTCTCTGAGGCTGAAAACGTTGATAGCGACCACTTTACCACGAAGGTCAGCCAAGTTGACTTGGGCTCCGTCTTGGCGGAGCATCCGCAAGTCGCGCTCTTTGGTGATCCTATAGATATAGGCGGGACGATTTTCAGTGTCGGAATCCGTGAGAGAGCCATGTGCTTCGTTAGAGAAACTCGCGTAGGCCTTTCGTGCGGTCTCAGCTTGCGAGTTTGCATAACGTTTTAACACCAGCCAACCGCCGAGCAACATGATCGCGAAAAGAACCAGCGCTGTGTTTCGCAGCTTTTTGGGATCGCGGATGGCGGGTTCGGAAAAGGGGGTGGGCAGACTCATCGTTGGCGCAAAATAGACGAGAGTGCCCACTTGGCAAGCCGTGGCAGGAACTATCGGAGCGGAGCTATTTCTCGACGATCTTGATTTCAAACATTTGAGGCCAATATTTCCCAGTCACCAGAAGATGGCCAGACGATTTGTCGTAGGCGATACCATTGAGAACCTCGGCGCCGTTTGGCTTTGAGAGTCCGTTCCGCAAGCCCGCGAGGTTCAGCCAGCCGGTGACTTGTCCGTCCGCCGGTGAAATCCGGGCGATGCGGTCCGTCATGTAAACATTCGCAAAGATCTCACCCTTGACCCATTCGAGCTCGTTGAGGTTTTTCACGGGTGCGCTACCATCTTTGATCGTGAGGGTTTTGAGAACGGAGAAATCTTTTGGGCTCATAAATTTTAGCTCGCTGCTGCCATCGCTCATGATCAGTTGGGTGCCATCGCTAGTGAGTCCCCAACCCTCGCCCTTGTAGGTATGTGAGCGGATCAGTTTGAAAGTCTCTGGCTCGAAAACATAGGCGGTATTTTCCTTCCATGTGAGTACCCAGAGTTCCTTTTGAAGCAGGGTGAGCCCCTCCCCGAATACCTGCTTCGCAAGTGGTCGTTTGCGGATGACTTTCCCTGTAGCGAGTTCATTTTCCCGGAGGCTTGATTGGCCGTATTGGCCAGCGCTTTCAAACAGGCGCCCGTTTGATATTTCAAAACCTTGGGTATAGGCGGCGCTGTCGTGCGGGCGGGTGGAAACAACCTGATAGCCTAACTGCGCAGGCGCGGATTTGTGGCAGGAGCCTGGTGCGATGACGAGCAAGGCTAGCGACATCCATGGCTTTAAACGGTTAGCAATGTTCATGAGAGCGGGGAATTTTGTCGGTGAAAAGAAGCGACCGCAGAGAAGTATTCCGCATTCAAGGGGGGATTTCCCAGAACAGCAAGCCGGATGAGGGCACGCAATTTTGCTCGGTGAATTTCTATGATCCAGCCACGCGATTGGGTCCTCGCAGACCTCGGGATTCGAGGAGATCGGCCAGTTCCGCTTTCTCCCGCTGGAAACGTTCACGGAGCACGGCACGGCTGGGGGCCGGATCGATTTCCATTGCTGTGCAGCGATGGAGATGGGCGGAAAATACCATTTCTTCCGAACCGCGAACTCTCACAGTATCTACATTTGGGCGATTGATCGGAAGCAGGTGCATGTGGGTGGTGCAAATAAGCCTTTGATTTGTGACCCAAGTGAGAAATGCAAACTCGGTGGTGCCCGGTGTCGATTTTTGCTCAAGCCATGTGTGATGAAAACTGAGGCTGTGCGCCAAATCGGAGGAAATGAGAATTGCCGTATCAACCGTTAGGTCCCCGGCGGGCGAAGACAAGCGCTCGATGAGCAACACCGACCAGTCTGGGTGAGCCATGATCCAAGAACTAAATTTTTCCCGCAGATTTTGATGAGCTTGATCCTCCGGGATTTCCTTTGCCTCGGTGAAATCAAAGCTATCTCGCTCCAGCCGTTTGGAGCGGAGCAATTTCATGGTGGCGATTAGAAATACGATGAATGGATTTTTACGCGTTTCGCCTAACAAAGAACGCAAAGGGTATCGATGATAGAAAGTGGTGTGGACCTTGCGTCTGTAGGGAATCTCGGAGGTTGCGTTATCTTTTAATTCCTCGGCTTCGAGCAGGCGTAATTTTACCATGGCCTCCGGATGGACATTTCTGATGCGTAGCCATCCCGCCCCGCCGGACTCGCTGGGGGTTGTAGGTCGATCAATAAATGCCCACGCGGTGTAAACCACGAGCAGGCCGAAACCCGAAACGAAAAACATGAATCCATGGAAATTCAGTTTGTTAGTAATTTGTGCGGGAAATGCAGTTAGAATCATGACTGCCAATGAAAGAAACAATAACCCGTTCCGCCAACGTTGCCGTAGCTTCCGGCGACGTTCTCTGCCAGCTTCTCGGAACTCCCACACGGTGATAGTGCCGCCCGTGGTTCCTCTGAGGCGGATGAGCCAATTTACGATCGCCGAGCCACCGATCACGCCCCATAGCAATCCTGGGCCGGCGATATGATAAACATTTCTTACGATCAAATACATGGCGATCAACGGGCCTACCGTCATGAGGCGGCTTACACTTGCGATCTGATAGGTTCTAGCAACTGCGGTCATTTCGGCTTCGAATACTCCGGTTTCTAAATCTACTTTTGGCAACATCGCCCCGTTTCTTGCCATCACACGGGCACCGTAGCACTGCCAGTATCGCAGAGACGCGGATTCCGGCTCGGCGACCTTCGGCGGTGCATAGGGGTTGGTTTCGCTCATCCGTGAAAGATACGATGTTTGGATGAATGGATTCGCAAGCCAAATAAAAAGAAGGGATCAAACACGAATGCACTCGCTACACCTCGTTGAAAGAAGGATGCAGCTAACCTGTGCAAACGGATAGGCCCGCTCGATCACACTCCGGTAAGCATTCATTTGGCCTGAATAGCGGGTGGCTAACTGTTCCATGCCATTTACCGCATCGGTTTTGAAATCGATCACCTCGATCGATGTCACCGCGTTTGATGAATCACGGTGGAGATGCAGGCGATCAATGATTCCGCTCAGCCATTTTCCGTCTAACATCGCGTCGATTGGCTGTTCACGGAAGAGTTCGATAGAGCGCCCACCACGCTCGAAAAGAGTACGCAGCGCTCGCAGTTTCAAGAGTTCGGCCACCAGATTTCCGGCATCATTCTGCGGCAAGTTAGGGAGCTCCTCATCGATCCATCCGATTTGTTCAAACGCGGCATGCACTTCAGTGCCGAAGATCATGCCCGTGGCAGACTGGGCAACAGCACCATCGCTTTTTTTTGCAGCGCTCGGCATCGTTCTCTCACGGCGTGGCACTGCATTTCCAAGTGTGGATCGAGTGCTGGTTTTCTCTTTTTGTTCTAGCAGGGGAACTTCGTGCACCCAGTCCGACTCACCCTCTTGATAGATTACCCCGGGGTCTCCGGTGGCCCCTACCGAGGTGGCCAGCCAGTTAGCTAGGGAAGGCTTGTTCACGTCTTGCCTTGAGGATGGCGGTTCCAACAGAACATAAAGTCCGCGCTTCGAACGGGTGAGTGCTACATATAATGTGCAGAACGCTTCGTATCGCTGGCCCATGCCCCATTTTTCCTCGGCCTCTTTCATTTCCGGCAAAAGCTCACGCACCCATTTCGGCGGAGGTTCGGTAATCCAGCCCGGACCTTCTGCCATGTCGAAATGCTGTGCAGAGGGCACGCTGTCATTTGGTATATCTGGCAGAATCACGACATCAAATCCAAGACCCTTTGATTTATGAATCGTCATCACCTGCACCGCTGCCACTCCGGGGCTTTGGGAAACAGTCAGCCGCGCCACTCGGTCCGCAGCTTCTCTGGCAGTTGCACCACCTTGGGCGTCCAGATTGGCGAGAGTCATGATGAGGTCGCCCGCGCGCCGCCGTCCGAAATCCGACCAATCGGCCCAACAGATTTCCGCAGTCACTTCCACCATCCCCGCGAATCCCAGCTCCGAGGCGTTGCCTAGCAGACCCTCCCAGATTGACTGCCAGTGATCCCCGAACTTCGCTCGCAGCCCATCCGCTAGCGGAGACATTTCCACTACTTCCCAAGCGAACGCATCCGCAGGATCGGCCAGCCATTTGAGTAAATGCCCGAGCGCGATGCCCACTGGATGATCCTTCGCGGGTTCGCGTTGACCTTCCTCGATCACATCAAATCCCCTCGCCCGCAAGTCGTCCGCGATCTCTCGCACCCTAGAATTGCTTCTTACCAACACGCCGCAGGTCATTTCACACTTTCCAACGCCGAGCTCTCCTAACAAATCACCCAGCCGCTCCAAGCGCTCCTCCCATTTTCCTTCCACGAACTCCACGCGGGACTCGCCGCGCTTGGCCGGGTCCTTTAAATTTTCCGCTGAAAAATGGTCCTGCCAGTCCCAGCGATCGGCCGCATCACCGAAAAATTCCCGCATCGTGGAAACATCGCCGCAGACCCGGTTCACCAGTGCTAACACCTCCGGGCAGGAGCGCCAAGATACTGTCAACGGCTCAACTTCCAGCCCGCCATTGTAACGTTCTATCACCTCATCGAACAAACCCATCTCACCACCACGCCAAGCGTAGATTGCTTGTTTCTTATCGCCGACGATGAAGACACTGCCTTCGCTGTCTCCAGCAGCCTCATCAATCAGTGGCACGAGCCCTGTCCAATCCGCACCGCTAGTGTCCTGATACTCATCTAACAGCCAATGGTCGAACCGTGCATCCAGCCGGAAATCCACCGCCTCGCGCCGCAACCGAGCGTCCTCGTTTTTCGCCCATTGGCCCATGAGGATTTTCACATCATCAAATCCTAACATTCCGCGCCGCCGGAGCTTGTTTTCACAAAGCGAATCGTAAACCGAGACCACCTCGCGCACCGCACGTGTACGCGTAATTGCCGCCGCCATCTCGCAGCGGGCGGCGAGATTCACCATTTCCCGCAGTGCATCCGCCGAGGGTCCGCAGATGAGAAATTCCTTGTAAAAATTCACTCTCATCGGTCCGTTAGGTTCGGACGCTGCTTTCATGATGCTTTCCATCAGCTTTGAGCCTCCACCTAGGCTACCGCTGCCGATCGTGTGATTCACTAACGTTTCGATCACCTTCTGCAAGGCCTGGCGCTGCCGCTTTTCTGTGTATTCGATTCCATCTAATCCCCGTGAAACACGCGCTTCGATCGCGAACTTCTGTTTTTCCCACTCCTTACGATCCACCCCTGCTAGAAAATCCGGCCCCCACTCCAAATCATGTTTTGCTCGGTAGCAGCCATGCCACGCTTGTACGAACTTCCGCAGACTCTCCTTCACTCCTTGGGATTCCTTACCGAGCGTCGCTCGCCGGAACGCATGTAAAAATTCCTCTCCTCCGTCAGACTCCATGGCTTCCCCCAGAATTGCTGCTAGAATTTCATCCGCTGCGGCCTCCGCTCGTGGGCCTTCGAGTAGATCGAATTTTCCGCCGGTCAACCCTAACTCATACTGAAACCCTCTGACTACGCGTGAAAAAAATCCATCCATCGTCCCCAGCGTGAATCGCGGTAATGCTCTAACCACTCGCTCCAGCGCCTCGCCGAAATCCGCCCCCGGTTGACCCAGATCTTTTCGCAAACTGGCAGCAGTGGTCTCCTCGCACGCCGCCCTTGCCAATTTCGTTAGAACCGAGTCCGCAAATTCGCCTGCCGCCTTACGCGTGAAAGTCAGTGCGACGATTTTCTCCGGAGCCACCCCGCGCACCACCAGCCCAATCACCCGGTTCCCCAATTGAAAGGTCTTCCCGGATCCCGCAGATGCCAGAATGAGCAGGTTAGGAGCAAGAATGTTCATCGCTGAGCGAGACTGCTACCAACTTAGTGCTACGGGAACTCAGAAATTGTGGAAAATGGGGTGTCGCATTGCGCTAAGTGGAATGACACCGGAGGAGAGTTGATAAAATCGCTTTAGTCACCTGCGCTCTTATGATAACCGATTCACTCCAATAAAAAAGCCGCCGGAGGGTATCCGGCAGCTTTTGGAAAATTAAACGGATGGGGTGACTCAGGCGAACGTGCCTTCTTCTTTCTTTTCTTCGTCACCTTTTTTGCACTTGTCGCACGCAGCCACAGTGCCTTCTTCCTTTTTCTCTTCGTCACCTTTTTTGCATTTGTCGCATGCAGCTACGGTGCCTTCTTCTTGTTTTGCTTTGTCCTTGTCGCATTTGCCCTTTTCACAACCTTCGGAAAAGGCGAGCGGGGCAACTAGGAATGATGCGCAGATAGCGCTGAGTAGGAGTTTCATATTTGTTGGTTAATTTGTTGGTTTGTATCTTTGAAACATAGGAAAGTAATTCGAGCGAAGCAACGTGCCACTGAAAATTTTTCGGAATTTTCTAGCTAGGGCAGACCGCTGTTCACCTGTGTATCATGAGAACTCCGACGGGTCGCAGAAGTTTCTAAATTTCTGCAACTATTTTTCGAGCTGGATGGCTGGTGTTTGGGCTTGGCCCCTGCGAAATTCTGGACTACTTCCGCCTTTTCCGTGTCTTTTACCCTTCTCTCCACCGATTTCCAAAGTTCCGCCCGCTGCGGCAGTCTCGTTTTGCCTCATGGAACGGTTGAAACACCGATTTTCATGCCGGTGGGCACGCAAGGCACGGTCAAAACGCTGCACCCGGTGGAGGTCGAAGAGCTCGGTGCGCAAATCATCTTGGGCAACACTTACCACCTGTGGCTGCGGCCGGGGCATGAGCTGATCCGCGAGCTGGGTGGGCTGCATCGTTTCTGTCATTGGGATAAGCCGATGCTCACCGATTCGGGCGGCTTCCAAGTTTGGTCGTTGGCCAAACTCCGAAAGATCACCGAGGAGGGCGTGCGTTTCTCCAATCATCTCGATGGCTCGAAAATGCTGCTCACTCCCGAGCTCAGTATGGAAATCCAAGGTGCGCTCGGCTCCGACATCGCGATGCTATTCGACGAGTGCCCGCCCTATCCTTGCGATGAAGCCTACGCTTCCAAATCCCTCGCACTGACGACTCGCTGGGCAAAGCGCTGTAAGGACTGGGTCACGGAAAACGAGCCTCGCTCCGGCGGGGGCAGGCAGCAGCATTTCGGGATCGTGCAGGGATCGATCTTTGCGGATCTGCGTGAACAATCGGCTAAAGAACTGGTGGAACTCGGCTTCGATGGGTATGCGATTGGCGGGGTTTCCGTGGGCGAGCCCGAGCACGAGATGTTCCGGGCGATCGAAAATGCCGTGCCATTTCTGCCCCAAGACAAGCCGCGCTATGCGATGGGGCTAGGCACGCCGCCGCAGATTTTGGAAATGATTGCCCGTGGGGTGGACATGTTTGACTGCGTGATGCCTACCCGAATCGCCCGCCACGGGATGGCGATGACGCTCGATGGGCCGATCAATATCAAGAACCTGACTCACGCCAAGGACCCACGACCCGTTTGCGAAAGTGCGCATCCACACGTCGCCGGATTTTCCCGTGCCTACTTGCGGCACCTTTTCCGGGCGGGCGAAATCCTCGGTTTGCGGTTGCTTTCCTTCCACAATCTGCATTTCTACCTGTCCCTCGTCGCCGGGGCGCGGGAAGCAATCGCAGCGGGAAACTACTCCGCCTACAAAGACTCCTTCATCCGGCGCTACACTCGATCCGATTCCCTATGATTCCAATCCACGCTTCCATCGTCCATTTTCTCGCTGAAACGCCTGCCGCCCCTGGTGGCATCCTTGGAAATCCTATGATCATGATGGGCCTAATGGTCGTCATGCTTTATTTCCTCCTCATCCGCCCACAGCAGCTTCAGCGGAAAGAAATGGCGGCGCGTATTTCCTCGCTTCAGTCCGGCGATAAAGTGGTCACCACCTCAGGCATTCACGGCATCATCCATAACGTGAAGGAAAATACCGTCATCATTAAAGTCGCTGAGGGCACGATGCTCGAATTCGACAAACCCGCGATTGCGACTGTCCATAAAAAAGACGTTTCCGCCTCGTAAGCCGTCCTTACCCCAGCGATTCCTCGCCCCATTTTTGGAGTCTAACATTCATATTTAAATCATGCTCGCCCTCGCCTTTTACGAAGATCCGTTGACCCTCTTCATCACCGCACTCGTGCTGATGATTTTATTTTTCTGGTATTTTGCGACCGAAATCGAGCGGCGGAAACGCAACGTCGGCACAGTTCTGCTGATCGGTGTCGTCGGGCTCTGCATTCTCGCCGCCACTCCACCGAAGGAGCGGCTGAAGGGTGGCATCGACATCTTGGGCGGGTCCTCGTTCTCCCTGCGCCTCCAGGAGCGTGAAGCGGACAACGGAGACAAAATGCCCATCACCGATCACCAAGTGGATCAAGCGATCACTGTGATTGAAAAGCGCCTCAACGGCATGGGCAACACGGAGCCACTCATCCAGCGCCAAGGCAGCAGTGGCATCCTCGTGCAGATGCCCGGGGTTTCTCCTGACGATTCCGCAAAAATTCGCACAACTCTCGAAAAGGTTGCCAAGCTGGAACTCCGCGAAGTTAGCTCGCGTAACGAAGAGCTTGGCCCCGACAAAAAGTCGCTCGCGGAACGCGTCTTGTCTGGCAGCGAAATCATTCCCGGCTACCGCGCTTACAAGATGAAAAGCAAGGACAGCGAGAAGACGGAATTCTCCCGCCCGATCCTCCTTAATCGCCGAATGGCTCTTGGCGGTTCGGACATTGCCAACGCCACTCCATCACCACAACAAGCCGATGCCGTTTCGATCATCCTCAACGGGGATGGCACCGACAAAATGATCGCCCTCACCCAGCACATGCGCCCGGGCGTGGACCGTATTGCCATCGTGCTCGACGGAGAAGTCATCAGTGCTCCAGTCGTCAACCAAGTCCCGCTCGGCAAGCAATTCATTATCGAAGGGCTCCACGAACCTGGCGAAGTGCAAAGCCTCGCGAACTCGTTGATGAACCCGCTAGAAAACCCGTTAGTCGTTGATGAAATGCGCACGGTTTCTCCCACTCTGGGAGCCGCAGTCATTCACCAAGGCCTGCTTGCGGGTGCACTGTCACTGGGAATGACTTTCCTTTTTGTGCTAGCGTACTATCGGATGTCCGGTTTCATCGCGATCATCGGACTCATTGTAAACACGATCATCCTGTTTGGCATCATGGCCATGTTCGGCTTTACTTTCTCTCTCCCTGGCATCGCGGGTATGGTGCTCACCATCGGTATGGCCGTGGACGCGAACGTGCTGATTTACGAAAGATTGCGCGAAGAACTTGCTAGGGGAAAAACTCTGAAAAACGCCATCGACGTCTCTTACGAAAGAGCCTTCACCGCCATTTTCGATTCCCACTTCACCTCGCTGCTCACCGCTGTTATCCTCTTTTGGTTAGGAAGCGGCACCATCAAAGGCTTCGCCGTCACTCTAACGATCGGTATCACCGCCTCGCTTTTCTCCACCATTTTAGTCACCCGGGTGTTGTTCCGTTGGGGAATCGACTTTGGTCTCTTTAAGAAACTTACCTTCCTCGATCTCATCAAGTCGGCCAACTACGACTTCTTGGGCAAGCGTCGCCTCGCGATCGGTCTGGCCCTCGCTACGATCGTGGTTTCCTTCGGTGCTTTCGCCGTCCGTGGCGAACGCGCACTTGGCATCGACTTCACCGGTGGCACTCGCATTCAATTCTTGTTGGGCAAGGAGACCAGCATTCCGATTGAAGAGGTTAACAAAGCTCTCGAAGGTCTCAAACTCTCCAAAGCGGCCTATCCGCAACAGGAAAGCAACGCCACCACCGGTGCCTTGCTAACAGTTCGCTGCGCCACGCATGATGCACCTGCCATCGTCGGCAAACTCCGCGAAGCGATCCCGGCTCTAGCAGAGAAAAAAGCCGATTCTAGCAGCTACAAGATCGATGCCAGCCAAGAAGAAGTTTCCGCAGTCATCGGTGGCTCGTTCCTCACCCAATCACTGTTAGCGATTCTCGCCGGCCTTTTGGGAATTTTGCTCTACATGACTTGGCGCTTCGAGTTTTCCTTCGCCTTGGGCGGATTTATCGCGATTTTCCATGATATTATTATTTGCGTCGGCATCGTCGTTCTGATGGGTGGTGAACTCTCGCTGATTCACGTTGGCGCGGTGTTGACCATCGCCGGTTATTCGATCAGCGATACGATCATCGTGTTCGACCGAATTCGCGAAACGGTCCTTGTCCGCACTGGGTCCGTTGAGAAGATTATGAACGAGGCGATCAATGCCACGCTTTCCCGAACGTTACTAACTTCCGGTGCCACCTTGATCAGCGTCGCTATTCTCACCTTCCTCGGCGGTTCCGGCTTGCGCGATTTCGGATTCATCATTTTCATCGGAATCATCGTGGGAACTTTCTCCTCAATCTTCATCGCCTCACCGATCGCTCTCTGGTGGAGCAGCCGCAAGGGAGGCAGCATCCGCGAGGACGTTCTCGCCAGCACCGTCAAGGCAGAGACCGCAGCAGCGGCACCCTGATCGGAAACAATCTATGGATAAAGCCTCACACCCTTCGGAGTGTGGGGTTTTTTTGTAACCCTTGCAGACCAAAGAAGCAGAATCTCGGTGTGGGGACTCTTTGACGTTTATGGCACTCCGTTACTGATTTCGGACACTCCGTTTTCAACGCGAAGGGGGCCGTGTATGATGGGGGGCAATGGGCTCCGAGATCGAGCGTAAAATCGCGACTACCTTGACGTCACAGTTTTTCTGGGAACTTGTGATGTTTTTTGCACAAAGTTATTTATTCTCCCACCGCAGATTTAATGTATGGCGGTTTGTAACACCTGAGGAATAATTTAGAACAGAAGGGCGGATTTTGTTAGCATCGCGTCGACAAAAACAAACAATGCCAAAAACAATCCGCCACCTTCGTCAGGAGGACCGTAGAATCATCGCCCGCCTGATCAAACAAAAAGCTTCTCAAGTCCAGATCGCTGAGCTGCTCGGTTTCAGTCAAGGAACGATCAGCAAGGAGGTTTCCAAGAACTTTACCCGTCCTGGGCAAGCCCACTCAAGAGCTCTTCAACGAAAGGCATCGAAGATTCCCCGGGCCACTGTGATCACCGAGGCAATTGCCGCAATGATTGTCGTGAAGCTTGAGTGCAACTACAGCCCTGAGCAAATCTACACCGACCTCCACCGCAGCAGGCTCCCGGGCAGCACCTAGAGACGGCCAGCTGTCTTTCGAAAACGACGCGAGAAGGCGCTCACCAACCGCCGCCGAGGGCTTTGTAGAGATTGACGGAATTGAAGGCGCGGGCGAGGCGGAGCTGGATGAGCCGCTGGCGAGCGTTGAATAGATCGAGGGTGGCGTTAAGCACTTCGAAATAGCTGTCCACGCCTTTTGTGTAGCGAGCACTGGCGAGATAGGTGCGTTTCTGTTGGGCGGCAACGAGGCTTTCCGTCGCCGTAATGCGCTCGGCCAACCCGCTGCGGGAGGAGAGACTGTCCGCGACCTCGCGGAAGCCGGTCTGGATCGATTTTTCGTAATTGGCGATGGCGATCTGCTTACTAACTTCTACGGATTTGAGGTTCGCTATGTTAGCTCCGCCGTCGAAAATCGGGAGGTTCACGTTTGGTGAAAATAACCAAGTGCCTGTGCCGCTGGTGAAGAGCTTGGAAAAACTGCGACTGGCAGTGCCGCCGCTTGCAGTGAGTGTGACGCTTGGAAAACAAGCCGCACGCGCGGCGCCGATATTGGCATTCGCCGCACGAAGCAGGTGTTCTGCCTCACGAATATCGGGGCGGCGATATAACAGATCCGAGGAAACTCCGGCTTTGACCTCGGCCACCACGACCTGGTCGAGCGAGCGCCCGTTAGGCAGGTTGGAGGGAATCGATCCACCTGCTAGAAACACCAATGAGTTGGTGATTTCCTGACTGCGCTGGCGAAAGGTCGCGAGATCCACCTTGGCGGTTTGGCGCTGGATTTCCATGGAGCTAAGTTCGAGCTCTGAGACGGTTCCAACGTCGAATCGTTTTTTCATGATGTCATAAGCGCTGTCCATGCCGACTAAAGTCTGCTCCGCGAGGGAGATTTGTTCCTGAAGCGCACGCTCGGCGAGGTATTGGTTCGCGACTTGCGCAACCAGCGAGATTTGGGCTCCGACCCGTGCGGCGTCACTTGCGAAATAGGTTTCTAACGCCGCACTATTCAAGCTGCGGACGCGGCCAAAGAGATCGAGTTCATAAGATACCAAACCCACAGAAACTTCGTAAGAGCCAGATACTAACGAAGAACCGCTAGAGCCTGGGGGGCCGAGTCCACGCTTGCGTTCGCTGGATGCGTGCCCGCTTGGCGAAGGGAACAACTCACTGCGGGAAATGGAATATTGGGCACGAGCTTGCTCTACGTTAAGCGTGGCAATCTTCAAATCACGGTTGTTCGCCAGAGCCACTTCAACAAGTTTTCTCAAGCGTGGATCCGTGAAAAAAATTTGCCAAGCGATGTCGGCGGAGACTTCGCCGCCGGTTTTCCCCGGGAACTTTGCGGAGACCGGAGAGGACCGTGGATCAAGCGCCGGCACAAGTGAGCAGGCCCCTGATAGAAGTGCGATAAAAAGAGTTATAACAGATGACTTACGCATGATGAATTTCTCCTTTTTTCCCGGTAAAGCGGGCAACGATCTTGCTCACGAAAACAAAGAAAACCGGAACGAGGAAAATCGCGAGGATGGTGCCCGAGATCATTCCTCCGGCGACTCCGGTGCCGATCGCGTTTTGACTGGCTGACCCGGCCCCATTGCTGATCACGAGTGGCATTACGCCCAGGATGAAGGCCATCGAAGTCATTAGGATGGGGCGCAAGCGGAGCTTCACTGCTTCGAGAATGGATTCGATCAAACCCTTTCCTTCTTTCTGAAGATCGAGCGCGAACTCGATGATGAGGATCGCGTTTTTCGTGGAAAGGCCGACGGTGGTGAGTAACCCAACTTTAAAATAGACGTCATTCGGCAATTCGCGAAAAGAGACCGCCGCAAGAGCACCAAGAATCCCTAACGGAACAACCATGATCACTGCGACAGGGATCGACCAACTTTCGTAAAGAGCGGCGAGGCACAGAAAAACGATCAGCAGGGAAATGCCGTAAAGCATGGGCGCTTGATTTCCGGAAATCCTTTCTTCGAGGGATTGACCGCTCCAGGAGAAGCCTACGCCACGGGGAAGTTGCTCGGCCATTTTTTCCATTTCTAACATTGCTTCCCCAGAGCTCAGTCCGGGCGCAGCGGCCCCCACGATATTGATCGAAGGGATGCCGTTGTACCGCTGAAGCTGCGGCGAGCCATACGTCCAATGAATGTTAGTGAATGAGGACAGGGGCACCATTCCACCGACTTTATTTCGGAGATAGACCTTGCCGAGATCTTCCGGCGTCATGCGGAACGCCGCATCGAGCTGGACAATTACCCGCTGGACGCGCGGACCGTTGACGAAGTTGTTCACATAACTGGAGCCAAACGCGGTTTGCATTGTCGCATTGATATCTGCTAGAGAAACACCCAGTGCACTGGCCTTGTCCTGATCGAGCTCGATCTTCATTTGCGCCGCATCCGCTAGGCCTTGGGGGCGGACTTGCATCAGCGCAGGATTTTTCGCGGCCATTCCCAAAAGCTGGCCACTTGCCGCCATTAACGTTTCATGGCCGACACCGCCGACATCCTGCAGCCAGAAATCGAAACCGGATGAGGTCCCAAGCTCAGGAATCGCCGGCGGATTCACCGAGAAAACCATAGCATCCTTGATGCCACTGAGGCCCTTGAGTGCGTGCTGGATCACGGCTTGCACGTGGTGATCTTTTCCCGCCCGCTCTTCCCACGGCTTGAGGCGGATGAAAGCAAGGGCTGAGTTTTGCGCTCGTCCGGCGAAGCTGAAACCCGCGACGGTGAAGTAGTGTTCGATTTCAGATTGTTTGGCCAAATACTCCTCAACCTTCAACAGTGCCTCGCCAGTGCGAGCATCGGTTGCGCCAACGGGCAGTGAAATGAGCGTCAGGAAATAGCCTTGGTCTTCCTCCGGTAAGAATGCGGATGGCATCCTTTGATACAAAGTGAACACGAGGAATAAAATCCCTATCAGAGTGATGATGCCGATGAAAGTCCGCTTCACTAACATGGCCACCCAGCTTTGGTAACGGTTCGTAAAGGCATCGAAGGAGCGATTGAACCAACCAAAAAAACCGCGCTTGGCTTGATGATGTCCGGCATCGACTTGTTTCAAGAGCGAACCACAAAGTGCGGGAGTTAGAGACAGCGCGAGAAATACCGAGAATATCATGCAGGACACCATCGACATTGTGAACTGCCGATAAATCGTGCCTACAGAGCCACCGAAGAACGCCATCGGGATGAAGACGGCGGTGAGAACGAGAGTAATTCCTATCAGCGCACTGGTAATCTGGCTCATCGCTTTTCGCGTCGCCTCCTTGGCGGGAAGTCCCTCCTCGCTCATGATGCGCTCGACGTTCTCCACCACCACGATCGCGTCGTCCACTAGAATGCCAATGGCGAGCACCATGCCGAACATGGTGAGCACATTGATAGAAAATCCAAAAGCTGCCAGAATTCCGCAAGTGCCTAGCAGGGCGACCGGAACGACCAGCGTGGGGATGAGAGTGGCGCGGAGATTCTGGAGAAAAAGATACATTACCAGGAACACCAGAATGATCGCCTCGATAAGCGTCTTGAGCACTTCATCGACGGAAATTCTAACGAATAACGAAGTGTCTAACGGGTAAGTCACCTTCACGCCCGCCGGGAAAAACTCCTTTAGCCGATCCACTTCTTTCCGCACGGCGGCGGCGGTGTCAAGCGCATTGGCGGTGGGCGAAAGCTTCACGGCGGCGGCAGACGCCGGCTTACCGTCGATGCGGGCTTTAATCGAGTAGTCCTGCCCGCCAAGCTCGACACGAGCGACATCTCGCAGATAGAGCCGCGAGCCGTCAGGATTCACGCGAAGGACAATGTTTTTGAATTCCTCGACCTCACGAAGTGTTGCACGACCTTGTAAAATCACGTTGAGCTGCTGGCCGGTCACCGCCGGAAGCTGGCCGAGCTGACCGACAGGCACCTGTGTGTTCTGCACTTGGACCGCCGCCGAGATATCGGCAGGTGTTAGTTTGAAGCTCACGAGCTTGTCGGGATCGAGCCAAATGCGCATGGCGTTCTGCGTGCCGAACTGGATGACCTCGCCGACGCCCGCCACGCGCCGAATCGGATCAAGCACGTTAGAGGCAAGGTAATTCCCGAGACCAATTGCGTCCATGCTCTCGTCTTCCGAAGAGAGCGAGATGAACATCATGAAGTTCCGGGTCGCCTTTGCCACTACCACGCCCTGCTGTTGGACAGTTAGAGGGAGGCTTGGCGTAGCGAGCTGCACCTTGTTTTGCACCTGCACTTGGGCCACATCCGGATTGGTGCCTGGTTTGAAATAGAGCGTGATAACGGCATTTCCATTCGCATCGCTGGCGGACGACATGTAGAGCAGGTTGTCGATCCCGTTGAGTTGTTGCTCAATCACAGAAGTCACCGTATCGCTCAATGTTTCTGCGGAAGCACCTGCGTAGTTGGCAGTGATAGAGATCGAAGGCGGGGCGACACTCGGGTATTGCGCAACGGGAAGTCCGGTGATGGCGATGCCACCGAGGACACAGATGAGGATGGAGATCACCCAAGCGAAAACCGGGCGGTCGATAAAGAATTGAGCCATGAAATTGGAAAATTAGTTTTTCGGGGCGGGGACAAAAGGCTCCGGGACCACGGGTGCACCAGGCCTCGCCTTGAGCAAGCCTTCGATGATCACTCGCTCGCCTGCTTTGAGCCCGGAGTTCACGACCCATTTGTCTCCCGTCATTTCACCGGTTTGCACCATGTGGAGTTGGGCGTGGTTAGAATCATCGATGACCATGAGTGTGCCCGCGCCGCCAGCTCCGCGAGTGAGGGCGCGCTGAGGAACGGTGATCACGTTTTCCCGCACGGATTGGATCACCCGCGCCCTAGCGAACATGCCGGGGAGCAGGTCCCGCTTAGGGTTGGGAAATTCTGCCCTAAGACTCACCATGCCCGTTGTTTCGTCCACGAATGCTTCGGAAAAAAGAATGCGACCTGGGAATTCGTATTCACTGCCATCTTCTAGCAGGAGCGTGGCTTCGTTGTGAGCCGCTCCAGATTTCTTAAGGGCGATGAGATCGCTGCTAGACTGGGTGAAATCAAAGTAGATCGGATCAAGCTGTTGAATAACAGCTAACAAAGTGGCATTTCCTTGGCCCACGAGCGCACCTTCGGTTACCTGTGCCTTGCCAATGCGGCCTGAGATGGGAGCGGTCACGGCAGCATAGCCGAGATTGAGCTGGGCCGTCGCGAGGGCGGCTTTCGCAGCAAGGATTTCTGCAGCGGCGACCGTGAGTGCGGATTCCGAATTATCCGCCTCCTGCTTACTAACAGCATTGACTGCGACAAGCTCGCGTGAGCGGCTCGCTTGGTTTTCTGCTTGTCTGGAGTTGGCTTCTGCACGGGCAAGGTTCGCCTCAGCGCTGTCATGAGCGGCTTGCAGCGGCGCAGGGTCGATCTGAAAAAGCACGTCACCCGCTTTCACATCGGCACCCTCCTGAAATGTTTTTTTCAAGAGGATTCCCGCAACCCGGGCCCGGATTTCCGCGACGCGCAAGGCATCGATACGACCCGGTAAATCGCGAGTGATGGTGACGGTTTCCATGGAGGCAGGAAGGAACGACACCGCAGCTGGGGGCATCTGAGGAGGTGTCGGGACGGCCTTTTTCCCACAACTCGGGAGACACAGCCAAACGGCGGGAAAAAGCACAAAAAATAAAGGGCGCATGGTGGTGGTCGGACGAAAAACTGACAGAAACTCGGGTGGGCTACTCTATCGCCTGATTTTCCTCAATCAGAATAACTTTGATGTTTCCATGCTGGTAACTTTAGATTACCAGTCGCGCGAGATGGAATTAAGGCATTTAAGATACTTTGTCGCGGTCGCTGAGGAACTAAGTTTCCGGAAGGCCGCGCAACGCCTCAATATCAGCCGCCCAGCGCTGAGCAAGCAGGTGAAGGATCTGGAGGAGGAAATCTCGGTAAAATTGTTAGATCGAGACACCGTGAGCGTTTCTCTAACCAAAGCCGGGGAATTGTTTCTCGAGGACTCGCAGGAACTCCTGATTCATGCCGAAAGGGCGATCGAACGCGCAACCCAGGCACAATCCGGCCACCGAGGTAAACTGAAGATTGGCAGCGTGGGAATCATCGCCACGGATTTCCTGCCGAAGACACTGAAGATTTTTCATCAAAAGTATCCGGGAGTGGAAGTGGCGTTCGTGGAAATGCTGCCCGGAGAACAGCTCGATGCGCTTACGAAGGGCCGCATCGACATTGGCTTCGCTTACGGTAATGAGATACTCAATATCACCAGCCTGCGCAGCTTGTGCGTGGTCCACTCAATTTACGGAATCGCCATCTCAAGGCAGCATCCTCTAGCAGATAGAAAAGGAATCTCTCTGATGGAAATCCGTGCGGAAACCCTGTTGTGCCTCGGGGAAGACGGCCGCTCTAACCATCGCGAAACGATCTCCCAATTTTATACCGAGGAAGGTATCCGGCCAAGCAAAGTGCGGCAGGTGGACGGCTTTGACTCGATGGTCACGCTGATCGCGGCGGATCAGGGGATTTCGTTACTGCCTCATGTGTTAGATCTGGCAACTCAGAACGTCGTCATCATCCCAATCACCGCCCCCAAAGCGAATCTCGATTTCCACATGTGGGCGGTCTGGCAGCGTCACCTGCCGTCGCACCACATCAAGCACTTCGTTCAATTGCTCGAAGACCGAGCGCAGGGTCGCGAAGTTGAACCATCTATCACCGTCGTTTCGTGAAATAAATCCACCACCCAATTCGATGCCGAAAAAAATCAAAAAAATCACCACTTCTCTCAAACGGCTCGGCGAGATCCAAGTCACTGAGTGGGATTTCATGGCGCTCCTAAACAAGGATATCAGCGACCTCGAACTTAGCCACTCCTTACGAAAATTAGGGAACCTGCAAGTGATGGAGTGGGACTTCAGAACCGTCGTGCCCGCAGTGAATAAAATTGCGAATCGAGAGGTTGATTTTGTGGATCTGGTCAAACGGGCGGCCGCTTACAAGGTGATGGAGTGGGATTTTAACAGCTCTCCGACAGTCCAAGACAAAACAAAACCACGAAACTCGAACGAATTATTACACAAGGGTCCGGGCCATACGGAAATGCAGGCGCTCATGGTTCGCTTGAAAAATTTTCTTCAATACGTGGTCGTCAACTTGATCGATGAGCCGGACCACGCGCAAATCCGGATTCAAGAAATCGAGCCCGACGTGGTGCGATTCAAACTGATACTCGTGAAACGGGACATGGCGATGTTGATCGGTAAAGAGGGTCACACAGCTTCCGCCATTCGCAGCATCTTAAAAGAGGCCGCAGCGATGCATGGAGTGCATGCATTGCTAGAAATCCTCTCGCATGAAGAAGATGTTAGTGAGGATAAACCGTTAGTTCAAAAGGGTAGATAAGCCCCGATGCCCGACCTCCAACTGCCCATCCGCGCCGCGACGGAAACAGCCGCCGCCCACGGGATCACACCGGACCGTTGTGAAATTCTGCAAAACGGCAGCACGTTGGTGCTCCGGCTCACGGACACACTTGTCGCCCGCGTGGTGCAGGATCTGCAAGGTCCGCGCAACGGCAGCGCTTGGTTCGAGCGGGAAAATGCCGTGGCGCAATACCTTGCGCAGCACGGTGCTCCGGTGATTCCCATACATCCTTCTTTGCCCCCCGTCCCGCACGAACATCTAGGTTACACGCTCAACTTTTGGCAATACGTCACAAGTATCACTACCGAGGCTGCCCCAGCGATAATTGGCAGCACACTCTATCAGTGCCATAAGCTACTGAGATTATTTCCCGAACAGTTGCCCGAACTCGCAATCCTGAACGAGAGTCTTGATTTGTTAGACACTCTGGAGAAGCGCGCGCTATTCCCCCTGGCCACCCTTGACTTGCTGCGTGAGCGGCTTGTTGCGTCCGTCAAAGCACTTTCAAAATTTTCCTATCAGCCGCTGCACGGTGATGCCCATCCCGGAAACCTCATGAACACCACGCTCGGCCTGTTATGGACCGACTGGGAGGACACCTTCTGCGGTCCGGTGGAATGGGACCTTGCATCTATCATCTGGAATGCGCGCCTGCTCGATGAAGATCACACCACCGCGGATGCAATCCTTGATTCGTATCGCCAGTCCGGCGGGCGCATCGATCTCGACGCGCTCCACCACTGCCTCGTCGCTCGTGCGGTGGTAATGACCGCGTGGTATCCCATCCTCTATCCGAACCCGTCTCCGGAAAGGCAGATCAAGCTCCAACGCCGTCTGGATTGGCTTGCTGATGGGGTAGGACGATGAAAACCTACTAACCTCATAAGGTTTTGACTTATTTTCCACTGGAGTATTGTAGCGCTTTCAATCAGGAACGCTCCCGGCGTAGCAGCATCATGATGCGCCATCTGTCTCGTATTCAGAAAACCCTTATTGGACAACTTCATGCCTACAATCGCAGCGCCTCCTGCGGCGTCACCTTCCTTATACAACGAACGCATGAAGCGTTTTGGAGTTGCGATCGATGCGATTCGCGTGCGCGTGGAAAGCGAACTGGGTCAAGAAGACGTCGTTCAACTTAGTCGCATGAATCGTTTTTCGCGTGGGATGGAGGTCATCGGGCGGGTGATGATTCATTTCAGTTTCGAGCCCGTCGGATTTCTAGCAGGAGTTGGAGCCCTGTGGTTGCATAAGCAATTACAGGCGATAGAAATTGGTCACACCGTCTTGCACGGAGTGTATGATAAACTCCCCGGAGCAGAGCGCTTTTCCTCGAAAACATTCTCGTGGGATACTCCGATCCATGAAGGTGCTTGGAAACAAGGGCATAATGTGATGCACCACCATTACACCAACGTCGCGGGTAAAGATCCTGATACTAACTTTGGGCCGGCCCGCCTCACGGAACATACGCCACACAATTTCCTCCACCGGCTGCAATTCCCATTTCTGCTAGCCATGTTGGCGCCAAATTTCACTTTTTTCATGAACCTGCATTTTACCGGACTCAATGATCTTTATTTTAGAAATGAGCGTGCTGACGATCACCACACTCCACAGGATCGTTCTTGGAAAACAATCAAAGACGCTCACGTGAAAGCGCTGAGCAAATATTTACCCTATTATGCATGGAACTATATCTTTTTCCCGCTGCTCGCCGGTTCGATGTTCTGGAAAGTTCTGCTAGGAAATTGGATGGCGGAAACTCTGCGCGATCTCTACTCGGCGGCCACCATCTATTGCGGACACATTGGTGAGGAAGTCGCGGACTTCCCCGAGGGCACCCGTGCGAGCGGAAAAGGCGAGTGGTATGCAATGCAGGTGGAGGCAACTAACAATTTTGAAGTGTGGTTACCGATATCCATTCTCTGTGGTGGACTCGACCGCCAGATTGAGCATCACCTATTTCCAAAAATACCGCCTCACCGAATCAGGAAAATTTCCGGCGAGGTGCGAGAGGTTTGTGAAGCACACGGAGTCACTTACCGCAGCGGCTCATGGTGGAGCACTCTCAAGAAAGCACTCGCACACATGCGCAATCTCAGTATTTGCGACTTGGCCCGCGCTGCGGTTTGACTCGTAAGGGCCCGCTTTCCTAACTTATTTTTCCCGGCGCTTGTCGGCAGACCTTTCAGGCGCGCGCGCGGAGGAATTAGCGGAATTAGCGGCAGATTTCTTCGCCTCCATTTCGCGTGTGCGTTTCCGCCAGTCACGAGTCGGGGTTTTTTCTCCAGGCATAGGAGGCGGAACCGGGGCATGGTAATCGAATCCCCGCAAACGCTTGCGATCAAGCCTGCGGGCGATGAACAGCTCGAGAATTTGAAGCAGGTTGAGATCCTGTTTGGGAACAAAACTAATCGCTTCCCCCACCGCCTCCGCCCGCCCGGTGCGGCCGATGCGGTGCACGTAATCTTCGGGGTTGACCGGGAAATCATAATTCACGACATGGGTGACGCCGTCAATATCGATGCCACGCGCAACGATGTCGGTAGCAACCAAGACCTGCACTTTTCCGTCTTTAAAATCCTGCAGCGCTTGAAGCCGTTGTTCCTGAGAGCGGCTCGAATGGAGCTTAGCAACTTTCACCCGCGCAAGTTTAAGGAAATTCGTTAGGTGATCTGCCCCGTCTTTCATACGAACAAAAACGAGAACCCGCTTGAGCTTCGGCGAGTGAAGAAGTTCTAGCAGAAGAGCATTTTTTGAATGCGCGGGAACTTCATAGACGCATTGCTCCACAGTGTCTGCAGGGTCCGAGCGCTTTCCGATTTGAACCATTTTCGGCTGATAGAGAAAGCGGCGTGCGAGGGATTCGACCTCTTTCGATAGAGTCGCGGAGAACATGAGAGTTTGCCGCCGTTTTGGCAAAGCTCCGACGATTTTCTCAATATCAGGCAAGAAACCCATATGAAGCATCCGGTCTGCCTCATCGAGCACCAGCATTTCTAACTGGGAAAAATCGAGTTTTTGGCGGCCTAGCAGATCGATCAAACGTCCAGGTGTGGCGACGATGCAATGGACGCCTTTACGCAGAGATTTGATCTGCGCCTCCTCATCCACGCCACCGTAAATGGCGGCCACGCGGATTGGCATATACTGCCCGTAATCTCGAATGTTTTCCATGATCTGGACGGCGAGTTCCCGGGTGGGTGCGAGAATCAGGGTTTTGGCTCCGCGCGGTGGGCCTTGGCGGTTTGACTGAGCGAGCCGGTTCAACATCGGCAGGACAAAGGCGGCGGTCTTGCCAGTGCCGGTCTGGGCAATGGCAATCAAGTCATTTCCCTGCATGATTTTTGGAATGGCCGCCGCCTGCACAGGGGTGGGGCGGAGGTATCCTGCTTTTTGAATGGCGCGGAGGATTTCGGCCTCAAGTCCAAAGTTGCTGAACGGCATGTGCGGATGTTAAACCTTTGGGGAAGGTGATGGCACGGATTTAAATTGGTAACAACGGCCCCCTACTCGCTCGTGCCGGTGGCTTGGTGAGGAAGCAGTACGTCGAATTTCATGCCTTTCAAACTCGCCCGTGTTGCGGCGGGAAAATCAGCCGCTTGAATGAGCAATTTGATTATTTTCATTCCTGCTGAGCGCGGGTCGTCAATCACGCTATCCACCAATGCGCGACTTGTGGATTTCGAGCCAGCAGCACGAATGGGAATCGAATCGTTAGGTGAAACAGCATTGGCAAGAGCTGCTGGCACACTGATAGGGAACCCAAACGTGCTGTCATTACTGATCGTGAAAACATGCGTCGCATAGTTCACGTTTTTCCCAAGCTCTGCTATGATTTCAGTGACCGTCCCATCCACGGGAGCTTTGAAAAAGCGGTTTTCATATTGCGCTTTCCAGTAGTCATATTGAATCTGTTGAGTATTCTCGCTTTCTAACTGTACTTCATAATTGGCCCGATACATCTTTTCCATGGCAAGAGCCCAATCTAGCCGGGTTTTTTCAAGCTTGCGGCGACTCACTTGTTCTTCGGTTTCCTCTCGCGTCACGGACCATGCCTCCGCCTGTCCCTGCGCTGCGTCCACATTCGCCTTCGAGTCCAATGCACGTTTCGCCAGATCAAGTTGAAGCTTCGTTGCGTCGAGTTCGGTATGCCCTAGGATATCCCCCTTCCTGACGAAATCCCCTGCTTTCACAGAAATCTCCACCACCACACCTGGCGCACTCGCCCGCACTTTTTCTGCGATCCGCGTGGCTCCTGCGGATTTAAATAAAAGCTTTTCACCTATCTCAGTCTGATAGGGAATCTGGGAATACAACTGGCTAGAAACCCCACACATCACGGCGCTGGCTATCACGACGGAACTGACTCCGACCAGCCGCTGCCCCAAACGAAAACGCAGGTTATCTCCATCCATGATGATTTCGATACGGCAGCGGCAAGGCTTGTCTTTCACGATCTATAAAATCACTTTTCTCCTTCTTACATTTTATGAACTCTAAGAAAACGTTTCTCAACAGTCTGCTCGGTCGCATGTCAATTGAAGACAAAGTCGGCCAGTTAAACTTGTTAGCCGGCGATATGGATGTCACCGGGGTCAAAAATTCAAACGACCTCGAGGGGAAAATTCTGACGGGTCAATGCGGCGCACTGCTTAATGTTTATACTCCTCATACCACCCGCGCCTTGCAAGAGATCGCACTGCAAAGCCCGCTGCAAATCCCACTGATTTTTGGTTACGATGTGATTCACGGGCATCGCACGATTTTCCCAATCCCGCTGGGACTGTCGTGTTCATGGAATTTGGAACTGATAGAAGAGTCCGCCCGCATCGCCGCTGCAGAGGCAAGCGCGGATGGACTGCATTGGGTTTATTCGCCGATGGTGGATGTTTCCTGGGACGCACGCTGGGGTCGAGTGGCAGAGGGGGCGGGTGAGGACCCATGGCTAGGATCAAAAATCGCCGTCTCCATGGTGCGGGGCTATCAGGGAAATAATCTAGCAGATCCGGGGTCCGTGATGGCCTGTGTGAAACACTTTGCGCTATACGGCGCGCCGCTGGGTGGGCGGGATTATCACACCGTGGATATGAGTCGCAGGGCGATGGAGGAAACGTATTTCCCACCCTACCGGGCTGCCATCGGTGCCGGAGCGCGCACTGTGATGACCGCCTTCAATGAGATCGATGGTGTCCCGGCAAGTGGTAACCGTTGGCTTCTAACGAACTTGCTGCGCGAAGAGTGGGGCTTCACCGGATGGATCGTCACTGACTACGCTGCGGTTTCCGAAATGAAAAATCACGGCACCGCAGGAACTGACGCGGATGCGGCAAAACAAGCCTTCCACGCCGGGGTGGACATGGACATGGTCTCCGAGTTGTTTTTGATAGAGCTTCCTGAGCTTGGGAAATCCGGCGCTGTTTCTGAAAACCTAATTGATCACGCGGTCATGCGTATTCTCGAAAGCAAATGGGACCTTGGTCTGTTCGATGATCCTTTCGCCCGCTGCCATGAGGAACATGCAAAACAAGTTTTCATGAACCCGCGTCATCGGAAAATCGCCCGGCAAGCCTCCCGCGAGTCCATGGTGCTGCTGAAGAATGAAAATGGCCTACTCCCGCTAAAAAGGCGTGGCGTCATCGCGATGATCGGCCCACTCGCCGACAGTCGCCGCGACATGTTAGGATGCTGGGCCGCCGCAGGTGATGAATCGATGGCCGCCTCACCACTGGACGGACTCCATGAGGCAGTGGGCGACGATGCGGTCATTCTTCATGCCAGAGGTTCCGATGTCTTGATAAGTAACAATAATCTGCTAGACGAAGCAATCAAAGTTGCCGAAAGCGCGGACGTCATCATTCTCGTGCTTGGCGAAAATTGGCAGATGAACGGTGAAGCCGCGAGTCGAGCCAATATCCGGCTTCCCAAATGCCAGCGAAAACTCGCGAAGGCGATGCTTAAGTTAGGCAAGCCCTGCGTGCTTGTCACCATGAGCGGGCGCCCACTGGAGCTTTCGTGGGAGGAGCGGAAATTCACCACGATGCTCCACGCGTGGGCACCCGGCACCGAGGGCGGGCGGGCATTAGCGGATGTCATCTTCGGCGCATTTGCTCCTATCGGAAAACTCACTATGGGCTTCCCGCGATGCGTCGGGCAATTGCCGATGAGTTACCGAGAGAAAAACACCGGTCGTCCCTTTGATCAAAACACAGCCTACTCGTCAAAATATCTCGATGTGCCTAACGACGCCCTCTTCCCCTTCGGCCATGGCCTAACATACGCAACGTTCGCCTACGGCCCAGTAACCGCGAGCGCCAAAGAAATGAGCGCGGGCGGCAGCATCACCATTTCCGCAGTGATCACCAATCTCTCGGACCATTCCGCGAGCGAAACCCTGCAACTATACCTCCGCGATCTTGTCGCCTCCGTCACCCGCCCACTCAAGGAGCTACGCGGATTCAAGCGGATCACTTTGGAGGCAGGCGAATCGCGGGTGGTTTCATTCCGAATCACCACCGCCGACCTAACATTCCCAGGTCCCGATTTCACGCCTATTAGCGAGCCCGGGGATTTCGAAGCTATGATCGGCCCGAGTTCCGCAAACCTGATCGCGGTGCGCTTTTCCCTCATGTGATTGAACTGCAGGCACCGATGGCCCAATCACACCACCCCATCACCCAAATCAGAAATACCCGTTAGAATTTGCCATGCAGGACGCTCAGAAGCATGGCGAGTTCTTCAAGCTGCATTCGTTAGTGCATGAGCTCGCTTGACACCCATTGGCCCACCCCTTACTTTACGTAAGGAATGCAAACGACGATCACCAGCAAAGGACAAGTCACCGTCCCTGCGAATATCAGAGAACAGCTCAATCTCCGGGCCGGGGACAGGCTCGATTTTGAAATCGAAAACGGTACGATCAGAGTCGTGCCCATCGGTAAGGGAACTCTGGAGGAATTTATGGGTATTCTTCCCAAAGCCGCCCGCATCGTTTCCGTGGAGGGAATGAACGAGGCCATCGCCGAAGGAGCCTCTGATGGAGGCTCTTGACACGAACATCCTCGTTCGTCTCGCAACCCGCGATGACGTGGCTCAGGTGCGCAAAGCCGAACGGCTGATGCGGGAAAAATTCTCCGTGCAGCACCCGGCATGGATCAGCATCATCGTTGTCACCGAGCTGGTCTGGGTTCTGGCCCGCAGCTATCTGTATGCCCGCCCGCAGATTGCCTCCTCCCTCCGAGGCATGCTCAACACCCCCGTTTTTCGGGTGGAGGATCACGCACTTGTAGGGGATGCCATCGACCTCTTCCTTGAGTCCGCAGCCGATTTTTCCGACTGTCTCATCCTCGCCAGGAACAAATCCCGCTCCATCACGCCCACCCACACCTTAGACCGGAAAGCGGCCAAGCTCGATGGCTTTAAACTCCTTTAGGGATATCCAGCCCGCAATGGACAGTCGGCCTTGCAATTTGATCAACTGATGATCTAACCATCCATTTCGCAACGATTTCCTACTTCGCGGATTTCCCACCTGCGTTGAAGCATCCCTTTTACCTTTGCCATGTGGCCGGAATGACTTACGAAGTGCTCCCGCCCGCCCCATGAGATTGTTCCGCATCCTGACTTTCAAAGAACTGAAGAGCTACTTCCTCACGCCCTTCGGCTGGATCGTTCTGACTTTCGTCACCGTGATGCAGGGCGTCTCGCTGTCCACGGCGATGAAGGGCTTCCGCGATACGCCGGTGCGGGACAGTCTGGTTTACGTCACTTTCCACACGCCGCTTTTTTGGTTTTATTTTCTGTTCATTTTTCCACTGATCACGATGCGATTGTTTTCTGAAGAAGAGAGGTCCGGGACTTTGGAAACGCTGCTAACCGCTCCGATACATACCTGGCAGGTGGTGTTTTCAAAATACTCCGCGGCGATGATTTTCTACACGACGTTGTGGATTCCGGCGTTCATTCAATTCAAAATGTTCGTCTGGATGACGGATCTGCCGCCGGCATGGTCGCCAGGAGCGCTGAGCGGGACCTTTGCAATTGTGATGTTGATGGGCGCAGCATTCACCGCGATCGGCTGCCTTGCATCCGCACTCACATCCAGCCAGATTATCGCAGGGATTGTCACGATCGGATTGCTGGTGATCCAGTATTTCATGGGCTTCGTCACGATCATCTGGGGGGAATCGTTCGCAGGAGCGCCGTTTTTCCATTATATCTCCTGGCAACAACACCTGCATTACTTCGCGAGCGGATTGTTCGACACACGCCCGGTGGTTTATTTCCTGAGTCTCGCGTTGTTCAGTCTTTTTCTAACCTATCAAGTCGTGAATTACCGGCGCTGGCGCCGTTGATCCGCGCGATTTCAGCCTCATGTCCGAACCTTCATCCGTGCCAAAAGAAAAGCCCGCCCGCCCGTTGAATCGCTGGGGATTGGGCACGCTTTCCGTGTTGCAAATCTCCTTCCTCGCGATGATTTTGATCACGCTGAATTATCTAGCAGCTAACCATTTCACCCGGTGGGATCTCAGCCGTGAGGCAGCCTACACGCTGGCCCCGTCAACCCGCCACTACTTGAAGTCCAAGGCGGTGCAGGAACGGGAGAAGCCGATCAAATGGATTATGGCGTTCCGCCGCAGTTCGCCTTTTTACGAACGCGTCCGAGCCATCGCGGAGGAATACGCACGGCATTCGAATAAAAAAATCGTGTTAGAAATCGTCGATCCTATGCGCAGCTCGGATCGGATGCAGGAGGTCACCGCCGCTTATGGAATCTCGCTGTTAAAGGACATCCTCATTATCGATGCGCGCAACGATGACAGTCCGGTGACCCGCGAGGACAAGACAGGAACCAAGACGCTGAATCCAAATGTAAAGATCGTCGTTGCCGATGACATGGCGATTTACACCACCAAGGATACTCAGCGCCGGATCACCGGCTTTCAGGGTGAGGACATTCTCACAGCCCATTTAGTCGAATCTATCGAAGGTCATCCGAAGAAAATGGTTTTTCTAGCAGACAAGAGTCAGATCGATGCAGATGGCGACACTTCCCCGTGGAAATCCCTTGAGAACACCCTGCGTTTTCAAAACGTGGAGCTCAGCGGTATTAATCTATCAGGACTCAAGGAGATTCCTGCCGATGCCGAGGGAGTCGCACTGGTCGCACCGAAATACGATCTGACAGATGAAGAGCTTGCCGTTCTCGAAAACTATTGGAACAAACCGCGTGGTGCGATACTCGTGCTGCTTAAGCCGGGTGACACTCCAGTTAAACTACGCACTTTTCTGCGAGGCTATGGCATCACTCCCCGCCGTGATCGGGTCATTGCGTTAGACGAGAAACGGATCACCACCACCGCGCGCGGCGTTTTTACTTATGGCGTCGATTATACGAAAGATCTTCAAGGCCAAGCCACTGTTTTCGAAGGTGCCAGTTCGTCACTCGAAGTGCGTGAAGGCGCGGATGATCTGATGAACCGCCAAATCAATCCGATCGGGCTGATCGAGGCCGCACCCGGTTTCTGGGGAGAGACAAAATTCGGCGAGGGCCATGAAACATTCGACGAAAAAGAAGACCACAAAGGCCCACTCTATCTGGCCGCCTGTGTCACCCGTGGGGCCGCCAGCGATGATCGTTTCTCAGCAAACACTTCGCGAATGGTCGTTATATCTAACACCGATTTTCTCAACCCCGAGCGCCAACGTGCGGAAAACATGGATTTCCTCGCCTCCTCGGTAAACTGGCTAATCAACCGGGAGTCGCTTGCAGGCATCGGTCCGCGCTCGTTAGGAACTTACAAGCTACCCATTTTGGATGCCCAAGTATCCTTCATCAATCGAGTAAATTTATTTTTCCTGCCTGTCTTCCTGATCCTGACAGGAGCCTTCGTTTGGTCCTCGCGCCGCGTCTAATATTTTATGCGCTCCCTCGGATTCACGTTGATTCTCGCACTGTTAGCCATGCTGGTCGGAGGCTTTGCGTTCTGGCTGCGGGCGGGCGGCAGTCTCGATTCCATTCGCGGCGTCCCACCCACGCCGGTTGGGCAGTCGTTGTATTCGACTTTTACGCCTAACAAGGTAAAGTCTATCAAGGTCTCACAGAATAATATGAGGGCCATTTTTTCCCTCACGCCAAACGGCTGGCAATCAAGCTCACCTTGGAAAGACCGCATGGACGCGCGGGCAGCCGTAGGAATTATTAATTTCACGCTGGGCATGCGTGTCGAGGACCTCAGTCCCGTGGATGAACTTGATGCCCAGAAAGCCGGACTCCGAGAAAGCGGAGTGGATATCAGGCTGGAAGATGAAAACCATCAAGTATTGGCGCGCTATAAAATTGGTCGTCGAACCCCATGGCTGGCTGGGGTGAAGGATATCGAGAAACCCGTGCCCACGGTTTTCGTCTGGCCGCGTGATTCAAACCGGAAAAAATATATCTATGCCTGCACCGGAGATATTACGCCGCTGTTTAAGGATGGCTTAAAATTCCTTCGCGACCACCGCCCGTTTTATTTCAATCCGATCAACTTGCAGAAAATCCGCATTCGTGCTGTGCAAGGGGAATTCACCCTTGCACGGGAGACACCGAAAAGCCCATGGCGGGTGGTCAAGCCACTCGAACTCCATACCGATCCTAAGGCCATCAAATCTCTAATCGAAGGCATCTATGAATTGCAGGCGGTCAAAGTTTCGGACCGCGCTTCTGTGACAGTGCCCACCAACGCATCCGCTGCGCAATCCACTCAGATAGCAATTACCTCCTTCGGCTCCGACGTCGAAACCGTGTTGAATGTTTCCCCTCCCGAAACCACAGTCGCAGGCGACGCCAAGGCAACTGTTAATGATCGTCCAAACACCATTTTCGATCTCCCTCTGAAGCCCGAGCCCAATCTTGTTTCACTAGCAGATATCCCACTTTCCGTGAACGAACTGCGTGATCCATCGCTCACAAATCTCAATATCCAATCGCTTCGCGGTATTTCTATCCAGTCGGGAACTGGAACTGGCATCGTGATTTCACGAACCCCACCACAGCCGTGGATGGCCACCATTGATGGACAAACACACGAAGCCAACGAAGAACGCCTTTACGCACTGCTCAAGGCAGTCACCGAAGGCCGCGCGACCAGTTACGAGTCTGACGCCGCTACGGATTTCACCCCATGGGGCCTTAATCGTCCCTTTTTAAAATTGCGCTTTCTGGGACAGGACAATCAAGTTCTTGAACTGGCTTTCGGCATCGATGCAAAGGGAGGATATTTCGTCAACCGCATCGGAACCCCCACCGTCGTGCGAGTGGATGAATCGCTCGTCGCCTCCATTGCCGTTCGTCCCTACGAGTGGCGGCAAGCCCGGCTATTATCGGTGGATCGTCAGAATCTAATCACCATCGTTAGAACGAGTGGCATGGAATCTCCCGTGTTCATCAATTATAATAATAAAGCCGATACTTGGAAAGGTAAACGCGATGAGAAAGCGATCGATATCGATCCCGAGCATGCAAACTATGTGCTCGGAATTTTGGAGGGACTTAAAGTTTCCCGCTGGCTCTCACCGAGCGACCAAGCAGCCAATGCTGCTCTCGCAACTCCACTTCTCACACTCACAGTGATGGAAAGAACCACGGACGAGATGGATACCTTCAAGGGATTCATTACGCGAACCGTGCGCTTCGCCCCTAACATTCGCGGGTCAAATCCTGGGTTTTATTATGGTCAACTCGATTCGGATCCAAATCCTTTTTTACTTGATCGGGAAACCTTCAGCAAGCTAGCGACGGATGTGATCGACAAAAAGTGAGGCAATCAATTGGGTTTCTTCGCTACAAAGCGGAGGAAGCGTTTTGGGTTCACGCTGTTAGCAGGAGTTTTGTCACGCACCGTAAAACGGGTGGTGCTGTCCTCAATGATATCATAAGTGAAGTTCGTGCCCGGCAGCGGATTGGCGGGTAGCCAGGTCGCTAGATTCGAACTGAACTGCGCGCTTAGCCAGACACCGGGATTCGCCGAGCTGCGGGCGAACGTCGATTGAAAATAGGACGCCGGACCGCTCGTGACCAGACTGGTACTGCCTGCCAAAGGGGCAAATAAAGTGTTAGTATTAAACGTTGTGGGTGAGGTTCCTAGCGCCATTTCCGCGATGTTTTTGATACCGTCTCCATCAGAATCATCTTCAGGGTCGGCAATTCCGGCAGTAATCTGGGCAGCGGTAAAGTTTAGGGAAACCCACGTATCATAAGCGGAGACGCCCCCCGCGACCTTGACCAACGGCCAGACGGACGCGCCATCATAACTAAAGAAGTTTCCTCCCACCCAGAAGGCCCCGCCTGTATCAGCGGCGATGGAATAAAGTATCCCACTCGATCCAGTGCCTTGCTGGAAAGTGCTGTCCACGGTTCCGTTAGTGAGCAGACGCACGAGGCCGCTCGCGGGACTGCTAAATGCCCCGGCGACCACGATCGCTCCGGAAGGCTGTGCTAACAAAGAATTGATAGGGTTATCAAATGCTGGCGGCACGAATGAGTTGTCGAAGGTCCCGTTTGAGTTCACCCGAACGATGTTCGGTGCAGGATTTTCATCGTAAGCGCTGAAAAAGCCGCCGATCACGTATTTTCCATTAGGCTGACGAACGATCGTTTCTGCATTGCCTAAGGTGCCGACGCTTCCTACAAAATGCAATCCTGCATCAGGATCGAAAGTCACATCGCGGGCTCCAGTTGTAGTAAGCCGCACGATGCCGGAGCGAGCTCCTGTCGCTGTGGTAGGCCCATAAAACGCACCTACTGCCATGATTTTTGAGTCGTCCTGAACGAGCAGCGCGCTGATGCTGCTGCTAAAGGTAGTTACAAAAGGCAGGCTAAGTGGGTTCACCGTATCCCTCGCTCCCGATGATGTTAGACGAACTAAACCTTCCATTGCGGCGCCCGAGAAGTTAGCAAATTCACCCCCTACTAGAATCTTCCCGGTCGCTTCAATGGCGATGGTATTCACAGCCGCATCCGCTCCGGTGCCCATAGCGGTGACGAATCCCGCGTCCACCGTGCCATCGGCATTCAGCCGCACCAGTCGGTTACAAGGAGTTACCCCATAACTGGTGAAGGCTCCCCCGACGAGGATCTTTCCATCGCTTTGCACCACGATCGAGCGCACTTCTCCGTTGAAGCCGGTGCCTTTGAGGAAAGTGCTGTCATTCGTGCCATCTGAATTCAAGCGGGCGATGTTTCCAGTGATTCCACTATTCAGAGTGCCCCCAATGAGGATTGATCCGTTAGAATTTCGCGCAATGGCCTTTACGGTGGTATTGAAAAAATCCGCTAGAAAACTTGTGAGTCGCTGGCCAGGCTCTCGTAAGGTCACTGTGGCCACGGACTGCGAAGGGACCAAGGTGGCACCGATGGCTCCGCTGAGAGTGAAAGTGAACGTTTCACCACCGTCGTTAACTGCGTCTGGCCGGATCGGCACGAGCACCTGCTTGTCCGATGAGTCGCCATCCGCCCATGTCACCGAACCACTCACGGCATAATAATCGCTTCCCGCAGTCGCCGTTCCGTTTGCCGTGGCATAGTTCACCGTTGCCGCTCCCGAGGCACCGAACGTGCGACGCAAGGTGAGAACCGCAGAGCCCGCCTGTTCATCCACTTCAAGCGCAGTGGTAACAAGCTGGAGTTGGCTATCAAACTCGACCTGCACATCGATCCACTCGTTAGGAGAAGCGCCGCCGCTGGCCAGCGTCCGCAATCGCACCCCTTTCACGGCATCATAGAAACTGCTACCGACAGGCAAACCGGCGTCTGTCCGATCACTCGTTTCCGGTGATAGAGAATTAGGAGTCATGTCGATTAAGGTTGGCCGATTGGTATAGATTCCGTCTGACACGACGTAAGCCGAGTTCGCAATCGCAGGAAAAAGTTTCCGCAGGCCCACCCACCAAGATGCCCCGCCGCCAATCGGCACACGCAAGGCAAGCAGCGGGTTAGCCAATGCAGTAGGAGTATCAAACCGATAGATTCGCCAGGTGCCGTTCGCGGTGGCCTGAACAATTTTTCCAGCCGGCATCCAGTTCAAGCGCGCGGTGGCGAAGGGGCCGAAATACCCGGTCGCCGGATCGGTCGCTCCGCCCATACGATCGAAGATATCACCATACTCCAAACTGACGGCCCCGGGATCATTATAGGTGCCACCAATTTCATGGGCAGGATCGTAATAGTTCGCGTGATTGAGTCCGTAGTTATGACCGAACTCATGAAGCATCACCTGAATTCGCGAGGAATTCGTCGTCAGCCCGTTGATCCAGTGATCCGAGCCACCGATCGAAGCCAGTCCTGAGTAATTAAAATTCGCCCCCGTAAGTGCCGGAAAATAAATGGCCACCACATTATAATTCGCCAACGTATAATTCGCCGAAGCAGCGCTGCGTGCAGCGGCCATCAGACTACTGCTACCGCTTGCACTGGACGTGTAGGTCGTGCTGCTACCCAGCCGATAGACTTGACTCGTGACGGTAGGTGTTGGCGAAAAACTCGCCGCACCATACGAGTAATTTTGGAGATGTGAATTCACCGATGCCAATGAGCTCTGAAGATTTGCTTGGCTAACAGGTTCGCCTTGTATGTCCGTGAAATCCACACGGATAAATAGCACGTTGATGGTATCTGCTAGAAATGGAGTGGCTTCCACCGGCGGGGAGTCACCGTTAGATCCGATGCCCCCGTCCGCTTCAAGCCATTTGAATCCGTAATCGGGCTTAAAAACATTCTTGGCAGTCGCTTCTCTATCAGCCTGATCTAGCCTAGAGATGACATGGTTAATGACGGCATCATTTTCAAACAGAAAAATCTTCCCGCCGATGAGCGCCGCAAATTCGGATTTTGCGGGATTTCCTGTTACTGGGTCCACGCCAAGGGGATTCCCTCGTGGAAAAAGCTTCCTTGCTGCAGTAAGATTTGCCAAATCCAGCTTACGAACGGAATCATGCCCTACTAACAACTCACTATCGATTACGTAACCGTCGATCGGTATATCTGCGCGCGGAGGTCGGGCATCCGTAAAATCCGGGCCGTTAACTTTCCAAGAGTGATCGCCAGCGAACGCCACGTTCTCGTGTTGGCACGAGGAGTCGTCGCTACCGCCTATACCAGTGCGCCAACGCAAGTCGATACTGCCAATCGTGTTGAGCGGTTGTTCACAAACCGCGCGAATCTTTTCTGGAAGGCCCGCAAGCTCAGCCAGCGAAAGGACAAGGCCGAGCGCTCGAGAGGGATCATTTCTAGCAAGATCAGCTAACATTTTCCGCCTAGCACTGGCGAGAACAACACCCTTCTCCTCCAGCGCCGGGCGCTCGCTGGGTGTTGCTTTGCCGTAATTTTCACTCCACTTATTGAAGGAGTCAAAGACATCATTGCCAGCAGTCGTGACGCCCGCGCGGGCGCCTGACCGGGGCGCACGATGGTTTGATTTTACCGTCTGTCCGCTCACGCCTCGCTGATGATCTTTCCAGATAACTGTAAAAAACAACCCACCTGCTAGAGCGAGTAGAACAACCAAAAGAAGCCTTTGCTTTGAGGACATAGTAAAAATTTATGTGTATTGGGAAATCAAACTTCGATCAATTAATGTTTCCGCCGCTCCACAGTTTGAACAGGCATTTGATTAAGTATTCCTAGCTCATTAATCCTCTTTTTCAATGCCTCGCTCACGTCCACCGAGATTCGGAAAATACAACCCCGTCAATTGTGTTCAACTGGGCACCCAAAGGCCAAATTTTCCTACCCACCCACTCACCACTTCCCAGTCCGCGAAATTCCATTTATTCCTTCGCCGTGCTCCGCTCTCTGCGTTTGATAGATTTTCGCTGTTTTAAATCACTGGACCTTTCCGTTCCAGCCGAAGGAGCCATCCTCATCGGGGATAACGCGCAGGGAAAAACGTCCATTCTCGAGGCACTCTGCGTGCTCGTCCGCCTCCACTCGCCGCGCAGCCACCGGATGATGACGCTCGCCAGCATCGGTGGCAAAGGCTTCGGCATCGCCGGCGATCCGTGGGGCCAGGAGCGCCAGGTCCGCTACTCCCGCGAAGGCCTCATCCTCAAGGTGTACGACGAAAACCGCAGCAGCCAAAACGCTTACCTCGAAGATGGTGGCCTCGTCGTCTGGATGGGAAATGAGGACCTCGACCTCGTCCGCGGCCCCGGAGAAGGACGACGGCGTTATCTGGATTTTCTCGGTGCGCAGATCGATTCGAGCTACCGCCGTTCGTGGTCTCGCTACCGCCGCGCTCTTAAAGCGAAAAACCTTCTGCTCAAAGAAGGCCGCCCGCGCGATGCAGAAATTTTGTCATACGAGGAAATCATGGTCGAACACGGCACGATACTTATGAACACCCGCGCCCGCCTCGTCGCCGAACTCAATCCACTCGCCGCCGAAGCCCAACAGGTCGTCAGCGGAAAAGACGAACCGCTCACCCTTCGATATCTTCCCGGGAGCGGCCACGACTTGCGCGAGTCCATGCTCCAAGCCAAGGAGCGTGAAACTCGCATGCGCCAGGCCGTCGTCGGCCCGCACCGCGATGATCTCGACCTCCGCCTTCACGGCATGCCCGCCGCCGACTTCGCCAGCGAGGGCCAGCAACGCACCCTCGCCCTCGCCCTCAAGCTTGCCCAAGGGAAACTCCTCGAACAGCGCAGCGGCAAGCTCCCTATCTATCTGATGGACGACATCTTCGGCGAGCTCGACCCCTCGCGCCGAAATGCCCTCATGAACCACCTTCCGCCTCGTGCGCAAAAGTGGATCACCACCACCCACCTCGATTGGCTCAACGAAACCCCCGAGCTAGCAAACATCGGCCGCTTCCGGGTGAAAAATGGGGCGGTCGGTGCGATGTGATGGCTGTCAAAGTGCTGCATGGCCTGAGATATTGGGTCATCAGACAAAAAGATGACTGTTCTCAGTGACATGTACGTTCACGATCCGACGCCGCAAAGCGCCTTCTGCCAATTAAAACATCCCGCGAAAAACCCGCTGCGATCGTTTTGATTTTCCTCGAAGGATCAATTCTTCACGGCCCTAAATGCGGGACAATTTTCATGAGCTCCCTTCGATCACACGCGCCCTCGCCAAAGACGGGCGTTTCAGGCCATTCCACAAGGTTTTCGATGAGGGCGTCGAAAACAACACGCGAGGGCGCGTGTGCTCCCCGAGATTCCCAAACCGCGCGCCATCCAAGCAAGATGAGTATCTAGAGTCATTGCTCAAGGATTAAAATGTTAGATGACCGACGACTCAGGCAGGCACCGCCGCTGTGCGGAAAGTACTGACTTTCCACGCACTAACGGCCTTGAATCTCTGGACTTGAGGGCAGATGATTTCGCTGATGCTTGCCCGTGATGTTGCTGACTCATTCGCGCGCCGCCTGATTGCGGCGGGGCATGTGGCGTATTTCGCAGGCGGTTGTGTCCGTGATAAGTTGCTCGGGCTGGTACCGAAGGATTATGACATCGCGACCTCTGCGCCACCGCTGGAAGTCCTCAAATTGTTTCCAAAATCTAACGAGGTCGGCGCACATTTCGGGGTCGTGATCGCGAAGCATGATGGGCAGCATGTCGAAATTGCGACGTTCCGGACGGATGGAAGTTATAAAGACGGAAGGCGGCCCGAAACGGTGGAGTTTTCGACGCCGGAGCACGATGCGCAGCGGCGGGATTTCACGATCAACGGACTCTTCGAAAATCCAGAAACTGGCAAGGTGATCGACTTTGTAGGCGGACGGGCAGATCTGGATTCGCGGACACTGCGGGCCATCGGCGATCCACAGGAGCGCTTCACGGAGGACTCCTTGCGACTGCTCCGGGCGGTGCGGTTCTCGACAACGCTGGGATTCGCGATCGAGCCGCAAACGCTGGCGGCGATCAAAGATTGCGCAACATTGTTAGTTAAAATTTCCCCCGAGCGGGTGAGGGATGAATTTTCGAAAATTCTATTATCACCGAGGCGGCGCACTGGCATTGAATTGTTAGTTAAAACCGGACTGATCAATTATTTCCTACCCGAGTTTTTGGAATTGATCGGCTGTGAGCAACCGCCGGAGTGGCATCCTGAAGGCGATGTTTACACCCACACGTGCATTATGTTAGAAATGCTAGAGCCGGGTGCCCCGCTGGAACTTTGCCTAGCAGTTTTGCTGCATGACATCGCGAAACCGCCGTGTCGGACCTTTGACGAAGAGGCCGGAAGAATCCGTTTCAACGGCCACGATGCGATGGGCGCGGAGATGGCGGAAACCATTCTGCGGCGGCTGAAATATTCTAACGGGACGATCGCCGCCGTGGTGCCGATGGTGGCGCGGCACATGCAGTTCATGAACGTGAAACAAATGCGCACGGCCAAGTTAAAGCGTTTCATGGCGGAGCCAAATTTCAAGCAGGAAATGGAATTACATCGAGTGGATTGCGGTTCATCGAACGGGTTCACAGACAATTACGAGTTCCTCCAGAAAAAAGAGGCAGAATTCGCAGCGGAGCCGTTGATTCCTCCGGCGCTTGTCAACGGGCGGGACTTGATGGAACTAGGCTTGGAGCCAGGGCCGCGTTTTAAGGAAATTCTCGAAGCAATTCAAACCGAGCAACTCGAAGGACGAATCCTTGCCCGCGAGCCTGCCTTGGACTATCTCAAGCGCCTCGCTGCCGAAACTTCCGTGTGATTTGCCGAAAATCCGGTCACTGGTGCGGCACAAATCCCTTACTCTACGCCTAAATTTCCCATATGAACTCTACGATCCCTGTCGAACACAACGAAGCGGTCAACGCAAGTATTCTGGCTATTTCTGAGGACCTCATCACAGGTTTCCAGCGCCACCCATTTCACATGATCGCGGAAAAATCCGGGGTGCCTCTTGAAATCGTGATCGAGCGAATCCGCGCGATGGTCGAGGCCGGGGTCGTCCGCCGCGTCCGCCAGACACTGCTTTCCACGAAACTGGCACACGGCGCTCTGGTCGCGTGGAAGGTGCCTGAGGAAAAGCTAAACGCGGCGTTTGATTTCATGTCGAAGGAGGATCCGTTTTCAGGACATGTGGTGATCCGTTCGACAGACACCGAAGTTTCCGGTTCGGGTTACCGCCTCTGGACCACCTTGAAAGTCCCCGTCGGAGAATCCCTCGACAAGCACGCCACTACCCTACTGCGGCTAACAGGTGCCACCGAATATTTGCTGATGCCGGCGAACGGGGTGTTTGCCCTCGGGGTCGGCCACACGCGCCGCAAGACTTTGGAGCCCGGAGACTTGGCGGATGCACCTGCGGAAATGATGACCACCACTCCGGTGGAGCTCACCCAGGAAGAATGGGAAGTCCTCCTCGCACTCAAAGAAGAACTCACTCCGGCCGAAATTTGCCCAGAACCTTGGGTGAAACGGGCGGAACTCGCAGGTGTTTCTCTGGAGCGCTTTTGCGAAGTGGCCGAGACACTCAACACGAAAAAAGTCATCGGTCGCTTTTCAACCTTCCTCGAACACGTCAAGCCCTCCGCGACGGGCGAGCGTGTCACCCGTTTCAACGGACTCTTCCATTGGGCGGTGCCAAAAGGCCGTGAAATCGAAGCGGGCGCCCAAGTGGGCAGGCACTTCTGCATGACTCATTGCTACTGGCGCGAGGGCGGCCCCCAGTTCGGCGATGTGAACATCATGGGAGTCGTCCACGGCACCGAAAAGCCACGGGTGCTCGAACACAAAGCTGCGATCGACAAGCACCTCGAATCCGTCGGAATCCCCGTCTCCTACACTAACGTTTTCTGGGGAGGCCGCTCAGAAATCAAGCCCTCGGAGATCTCGCCAAAAGTCTATTCCGAGTGGCACGCGAAACATGCTTGAACGTTGGGTTTTTGAATCATCGCCCATCGGTTCTAAGTAGGCGATCAGCCTTACTTGGTTTGATCCTCATCGTTGCCAACACGCAGCTTTCCTATTTTTCGGAGAATTTTCGTGTATCCGTAAAATGATCATGGTGAAGTGTAGGTAAACCATGCAGGCAACTCTCTTACCACCCCGCAATCCAGCTCTCTGTGCACCGATCACCTCAAACCGCGATCTCGGTGCTTGTTTGATTGCAAACATCCCGATGAAGGAGCTGCTCTCCGCAGATCTCCGCCAAGCGGGCATGCAAATCGTCGATCCGATTGATGCGGGCGAGCACACTCTTCGAATCCCGATCGATAACTGGATCGATATGGCTGCGCTGATGCTGCTAGGCAGCAACCAAATAAGCACGTGCCTAGTCGATACCCAAGGCAACATCCTCGCGTGGAAAGGCGCAGAAAGTCCTGAGAATTGCGCTGATAGAATCGTCACCGATGCAAATTGTTTTCCTGTTTTATATCCATGGGATCTTCTCCGGATGAACGAGGAGGCTCTCTCACTGATGGATGAGACCTCGCTGTTAGGTGATGTCAGCCCACTGGCCAGCCTTTCCGGTTACATTCGACTTGGCAATGGCTCCCGGATTCTACCCGGCACAGTGATAGAGGGACCCGTCCTCATCGGAGCAAACAGCCAGATCGGACCGAATGCCTACATCCGAGGGGCCACCAGCATCGGCGCGAACTGTTACGTCGGAAACGGCGCCGAGGTGAAAAATTCAATTATCTATAACAACAGTTATATATCCCGCCAATGTTATGTCGGGGACTCAGTCATCGGCACTCACGTGACCCTTGGCGCAGGCACATGCACGGAAAATCACCGCTCCGATGGACGCCACCACGTCTCGATCATCAACGGAATACCCGTGGATACAGGCCGCCTCAAACTGGGTGCGATCCTCGGTGACGGTGTCCGCACCGGCGTCAACACCTCTCTGGCGGCGGGGGTGAAAATAGGTGTGGCTCGCACCACCTCTCCTGGGAGTTACGTGGCCAAGGATATATTGTGACCAAATCGTCACACGCAAGAAGTTCGCTGTGTGACAACCCGCCCGCTATGTTGTCCTCGAAATGAATCGAATTTTGATTGTCGAGGACGAACGTGACATTGCCGACCTAATCGGCTTCAATTTGTCCCGTGCCGGCTACGAGGTCATCAAAGCTTACGACGGAATCGAAGGCACCGAAGTCGCCCTGCGTGAACGCCCGGATTTAATTGTGCTAGACCTCATGCTGCCGGGACGCGATGGATACTCCGTGTTCCGAGAGCTGCGCCGCGATGCTCGAACCGTGAATATCCCCGTCATCATGCTGACAGCCCGCGCGCAAACCGAGGACCGCATCCAGGGTCTCGAAGCCGGAGCTGACGACTACCTCACAAAACCCTTCAGCCCGAAAGAGTTGATGCTGCGAGTTCAAGCCATTCTGAAACGGACCGACTCGTCACCAGGCCATGTCGATTTCACCTACGGACCCTTCCGATTCGATAAAAACTCCCTTAAATTCTATCTTAACAACGAACCCGCCGAACTAACAGCCACTGAATTTAAGCTGCTGCTGTTTCTTTGCGAACGGCCCGGAAAACCTCAGGACCGCAACGATCTTCTTCGCACCGTCTGGGGATACAGCGATGCGACCCATAGCCGGACGCTCGATACCCACATGAAACGCCTCCGCCAAAAACTTGGCACTGACGGATCGTGGGTTGAAACGGTGCGCGGAATCGGCTACTGCGTAGCCAAAGCCGACGAATGACTAACGAAATCGCCATCTTTGCCACTCTCTCGGCCATCACCGCACTGACGATTTATGTTTTCCGTCACCGCCATTCCCGCAAGGAATCTGCTGCCGAAGTTAACGCTTGGAAACTCCGCCTTGAACTCGACCTCAAACAAGCCCGCGATGAGCGCAATCGCCTACTCGACGCTCTGGGAGACCCTTTCCTCCTCGTGGATTCAAACGCTGAAATCCGTTTCGCCAATGAAGCCGCGCGTGCGCTTTTTGGAAACCGCGAGCTACTCAACCGACCCATTCGAGAAGCCTTCATCGATCCGCGCCTCGCCGATGCCCTACTCCGCTGCCTTGAAACCGGCGAACCCGTGCAGTCCCGCGTGGTCCTCCCCCAGCAGACATCCCCGCGCGGCGACCTCGAAAACCGTGGCGTCAATGCTTGGATCATCGATGCCGCACAGCTTTCCAATCCACCGGACAGCGATCCTATCACCCGTGTCATCATCCGCGACGTGACCACCGCGCATCAGATAGAACAAGTCCGCAAGGATTTCGTGGCTAATGCATCCCATGAGTTGCGGACGCCTCTCGCCATCATCAACGGCTATCTTGAAAATCTGCTAGATGACGACATGCTCGATGATAAGGAGATGTCCCGCCGTTTTCTAACGGTGATGCGCAAGCATGCCGACCGCATTTCCCGCATTGTCGAGGACATGTTGGTCATTTCACGCTTGGAATCCGGTGAGGCGAACGCACTCAAGGTCGAGCCCTTCCGTTTTCGCTCGTGCATTAATGATATTTTGGAGCGGTTAGAATCCGTGATCCGCAATCAGAAGGCTGAAATATTGATCACAATGCCGGACCCCACGATCACCCTTCAAGGCGACCGGTTTTACTGGACCCAAGTGCTCTTCAATCTCGTCGAAAACGCTCTCAAACAAAACCCCTACAGCGGCCTCCACATCGAGATCGGCTGCCAGCTCCTAGGAGAAAATCACCACATCTGGGTCGCTGATAATGGTGTGGGTATTCCCAGCGCCGATCTCCCACACATTTTCCGCCGTTTTTACCGAGTGGAGAAACACCACTCCCAGCAGGAAATCAAGGGCACCGGCCTCGGCCTCTCGATTGTGAAGCGCGCCATCGAAGCCCACCATGGGACGATCGGTGTCACCTCTGTGCCGGGCCGTGAGACGAAGTTTCTCATCACCGTGCCAAGGGAAGGCTTGTAAAAGGCCCCGGCCACTTCGCGCGGGTTGTGATTTCCCGGAGATTATCCGTGTCACCTCGGGGAAAACTCGCCTAAATCGACGTGAACCAAGGTCTCGGATCTTTTCACTCAAACCATTCTCACGCGATGTCTTCCTTTCCCATCCAATTCCTTCACAAAGAACGCCTTCCATCCACTGGTTGCCTCGTGATTCCGGGTCGTCTCGGGCTTGACCAGCTTCTCCACTTTGAAAAACTCTTCACTGGCCGCCAAATCACCTGGCTCATTGAAGAAAGTGCCCACTACGATCCGGCACTCAGCAACCACCTTCAAAAATCCGGCTCCGGCGCGATGTTCTCCGCCACCGACGCCGCTCCGGCCGCCGCGGGGGCACAACTCCAGTCATATCTAACGAATGGTGGCGTCCTGATCTACGTTCCGGGAAATTCCACCACTCAAAATGCCACGGCCTGCCATATCCCCTCTTCCCACTTGAAAGCTCTTTGTGCTTTCGGCCTACCGATCCTGCCCGTTGCCATCGACTGCCCTCGCGAATCCAGTCTTTACGTGGAGCGGCTCTCCTCGCTTCCCCTAGCAGTTATCTGCATCGCCCCCCTCATCGCGGCGGCAGACTCCAACGTCGCCGCGTTTCAACAAGCGCTTTTCGAAGCGAATGGAGAAGCATATAGCACGCGTTCTATCTTAAAGAACTCACTCGCCATGGTCCTTCTTCAGGGGCTCAAAAAAAACTTCTCCAAGCATCGCATCATCGATGGGGCCGATGATACCGAATTCAGTTACGGAACAATTCTAGCAGCTTCCATCGTTCTATCGAAGTTTATCCGCGCGGAAACCGAAAAGTCTCGTGTCGCAATCGTTCTCCCGCCAGGGAAAGCCGGTCTCATCGCAAATCTAGCAGTCGTCTTCGCAGGAAAAACTCCCGTGAACCTGAATTTTTCCGCCGGTCACGATGCGATCAAGTCCAGCATTCGCCAAGCGGACGTGGATCGATTCATCACCGCAGATCCGTTCGTTAGAAAAGTCTCATCCTTTCCGTGGCCACCTAACCGGGACCTCATCTTTATCGAGCGTGTGCTTCCCACACTCAGAAAGAAAATCGTGACCTGGGGCATCATTTCAAAGATCCTCCCATCAGCAGTCCTTGGGTTAATGTTAGGATTGAACAAACGCCGCGGCGAGGACGAGGCTACGCTACTTTTCACCTCAGGCTCATCCGGTGAACCCAAAGGAGTCGTGCTAAGCCATCGCAATGTGCTCGCAAACGTCTGTCAGTTCGGCTCGCGGCTACACATGCCGCACGGCTCCACCATTCTCGGATGTCTGCCGCTCTTTCATTCCTTTGGCTGCACCGTCACCCTGTGGTTTCCAGTGATCGAAGGCATCAACATGGTGACTTATCCAAGTCCGCTAGAAACGAAGCGCCTCGCGGAACTCATCGCGCTCCATCAAATTAATATCTTTCTATCAACTCCGACATTCTTGCGCGGCTATATGAAACGGATCGAGCCTGCGCAGCTATCCTCTCTGGAACTGGTCGTCACCGGCGCAGAAAAACTCCCCCAATCGTTGGCCCACGCTTTTGAAGAAAAATTTGGCGTCCGCCCACAGGAAGGTTACGGGCTAACCGAAACCTCCCCGGCTACTAACGTGAATCTGCCCGATCCCACTCCCATCGCAAATACGGTCACGCTGCCATCATCCCGCCACGGTTCTGTTGGACAATTGCTACCGGGTATGGCGATTAAACTAACCGATCCCGCAACTGAGAAATCCATTCCTATCAACCAACAAGGTTTGATCTGGCTCAAGGGTGCCAACGTGTTCGCGGGTTACCTCGGCGACCCGAAAAAAACAACGGAAGTCCTAACATCCGATGGTTGGTTTCGCACGGGTGACGTCGGCCACATGGATGAAGACGGTTTCCTTTACATCGAGGGCCGAATTTCGCGTTTCTCGAAAATCGCCGGTGAAATGGTGCCGCACGAAACGGTCGAGGCTGCCATCAACAAGGTCCTCGGCCTCGATTCCGAAGCCGAGCGCAGAATCGCCGTGGTTGGCGTGCCGGATGAACAAAAAGGCGAGGCGATCCTTCTCCTTTCCACCATCGCCGGCCCCGCGCTCGAACAGGAATGCATCGATCTGCGCTATAAGCTGCTGGACGAGGGTCTTTCCTCACTCTGGTGCCCGAAACGAATCATCCCCGTCACCGAAATCCCGGTGCTCGCCTCTGGAAAACTGGATATCAAATCTTGCGAGAATCTCGCCAGGCAAAACGCGTGAAGAAGTTGATGGTGTATGGTTGATGATTGATGAAAAGAATCAGACTTTCTCAATCAACATCCTTCGTCTTTCTATCAACTATCAACTATCAACTCCCAGCTATCAACATCTTCCAATGTCCAACCGCATCGACACCACCTTCGCCAATCTCCTCGAATCTAACCAAAAAGCTTTCATCGCCTATGTTGCCGCTGGCGATCCTGATTTCGAAACCTCACTTGAAATCATCAAAACACTCGCCGACGCCGGAGCAGATATCATCGAACTTGGCCTGCCATTTTCCGATCCCCTCGCTGATGGCATCGTAAACCAATTGGCCGCTGACCGCGCGCTCAAGGCGGGCATGACCACCATCCGGGTGATCGAACTCATCCGCCGCTTTCGCGAAACACACCAGACTCCGATTGTTCTTTTTACCTATCTGAATCCCATTTTCACCTACGGTTTCGAGGCCTTCCACCACGATGCTGCGGCCGCCGGTGCAGACGGAATTCTGCTGCTAGATCTGCCTCCTGATGAGGCAGCTTTAAACAAGGATCTTTCCATCGGTGCGGGTCTCAAACACATCCGCCTGATCGCACCGACGACTCCTCCGGAGCGCGTGAAAATTCTAGCAGAGTCCGCTGAGGGATTCATCTACGCGCTTTCAAGAACCGGGGTCACTGGATCCCATGGCGCGCCGTCGGCTAACATCGCAAGTCTTGTCGCCTCGATCAAAGCTCACACGAACGTCCCCGTCTGCGTCGGCTTTGGCATCACCACACCCGACCAAGCAGCCATGGTTGCCAGCGCCGCAGATGGTGTTATCGTAGGCTCGGCAATCGTCAAACAAGTCGAACTCTACCCTAGCACCGCTGCCCAAGCCGTTCGGGACTTCACCGCTCCTCTCATCGCAGCTACCAAGGCTTCGTCTTAAATCTAACATTCATTATTCACCATTCAAAATTTCTCTCTACCATGCTCCTTCCCTTTTTCAAAATGAACGGTGCCGGCAATGATTTCATCATCGTCGATAATCGCGATCTCTCGCTTTCCAAGGAACTTGACGCCGACACCATCGCCGCGCTCTGCGACCGCCACCGTGGCATCGGTGCGGATGGGCTGTTAGCAGTTGAGCCCGCCACCCAAGGCGCGGACTTTCGGTTTCGTTATTACAATGCCGATGGTGGCGAGGCGGAAATGTGTGGTAACGGCGCGCGCTGCTTCGGCCGCTTCACCGCGCACCTCGGGGAAATCGTGCTCAAGAAGGTCACCTTTGAAACCATCGCCGGCACTCTAGCAGCGGAGATGATCGGTGACGACGTCCGCATCGCCATGTCCGAACCCAAGGACCTCCAACTCAATACCGACGCGGAAATCCCGGGTGTGGGCGCACCCCTTCATTTCGTCAACACTGGCGTCCCGCACGTCGTCGTTTTCCTCGGAAGCGCGGAAGAGCTCGATGACTTCGACGTATTCACCCATGGCGGCGCGATCCGCCATCACGCCGCCTTCGCACCTGCCGGGACGAATGCCAACTTCGCCGCCATCCTCGCGCCCGATCACATTTCCATCCGCACCTTCGAGCGGGGTGTGGAAGATGAGACCCTCGCCTGCGGCACCGGAATGGTGGCAGCCGCTCTCATTCATCATCTTCTAACCGGTGCCGCAAGCCCTATCAAAGTGGACGTCGAAGGTGGCGACACTCTCGAAATCGGCTTCGAAAAAACGGGCGATCAGACCTTCAAGAACGTCACCCTAACTGGCCCGGCGGACTTTGTTTTCGAGGGTGAGATTGATATCTGAATCCGTCTGGAATGATGCCATAAGGAGGAATCAAAAGATATCCGCCTACCAAAGACCGTATTTTCCATAGGCCATCGCGTAAACACCCATCAGCAAATTCGCGGTGGCGTGCATGATGACGCAGGCTCCCAAATTTTTACTCCAGATACAGAGGAGATAGGTCAAGCTGCCGTAAACAAATGCTCCAGCATAATCGATCGGGTCATGGGCGATGATGAAAAGTCCGGTGACGATTAGATAAGAGAGCCAATGCGGGCGTCCGAAAGGCTGCTTCCAGAAATCGCCTTCCCAATCACAGACGAAGCGCATCATAAACCCACGCCAGAGGATTTCTTCGACGAGCGCGACGATAACCACCGCACGAAAAAACCGAAAGCCCAGCGACGACCAGTAGGCGACAGGGTGATGGAATATCCCGGGATCGAAGCCCTCCTTGCGTGCCGCCACGCCTAGCAACCTGAGAGCGCCGTGAGTTGGGGCATCGAGTTTCCAGAGATCATACAAGGTTGTCGGCAGCAGCCAGAAACCAATGCCGACAGCACCGAACACGATCCCGAGTAAAGTCCATTTCAACGACCAATTAAAAGTATAACTCCGCCAATAATAGATCAGAAACCCAAGTGTAGTGAGCGACTGAACGGGATAAACAAATTGCGCCGGGTCTTGGCGCCACCAAGGTGCATCCGGATGTTTCCACTCGATCAAATACCCGAGCATCATCAACACTAACATGAATCCCATGAAGACCGCAAACGGGACGACGTGGGCCCGGGAAAGCCGCTCGTCATCCTGCGTTTGTGGCTGCGGGTTCATGCCTTTTTCAAGCGCCCTACGAAACGTTCGATCTTGTCCGTCGCCGTGCGGATGTCTTCAAACGCAGTCGCATAACAGCATCGCAGAAATCCCTCGCCCGATGGACCAAACGCACTGCCTGGCACGCAGGCGACGTTCTCTTCCTCCAACAACTGCATGGCGAATTGCTTACTTGTTAGGCCAGTACTCCGGATATCTGGAAAAACATAAAACGCACCACCCGGGGTATGGCATTCGAGGCCGATTTCATTAAGTCGCTTCACCAAGAAATCGCGCCGTTGATGATAGCTATTGCGCATCTCGATCATCGCCGGTTGGCCATTTTCTAGGGCTTCGATCGCAGCGTTCTGGCTCATGATCGGCGCACAAAGCATGGAGTATTGATGAATTTTCATCATCGCCTCAATGATCGGTTGCGGCGCGCAAGCGTATCCCAAACGGAAACCGGTCATCGCGAAGGCTTTCGAAAATCCATGTAACAGAATGGTCCGCTCCTTCATCCCTGGCAGCGAGGCGATGGATAGATGCTCCTCGGTTTCATCATAGCGCAGCTCACTATAAATTTCATCCGTCATGACAATGAGATCATGCTCGATGGCGAGTTTTGCGATGCCCTCCAAATCAGCGCGGGAAGCGCAGGCCCCGGTCGGATTGGTCGGGAAATTGATGAAGATAATGCGTGTTCGCGGCGTGATCACAGCGGCCACGGCTTCAGGCTTTAGCGAAAATTCATCCTCCTTAGTCGTCACCACCGGCACCGCGACGCCATGCGCCATGATGATGCTCGGGCTATAGGAAACGTAACAGGGTTCATGATAGATCACTTCGTCACCGGGGTTCAGCAGTGCGCGGAGTGCGATATCGATTGCCTCAGAAACGCCGACGGTCACTAAAACTTCCTTTGCCGCATCATAGTCCACGTGAAAAAAATCTCCCACATAGCGAGCGATGGATTTCCGCAGAGAAAGCAAACCGAGATTGGAGGTGTAGGTGGTTTGGCCTTTTTCAAGCGAGTAAATCGCCGCTTCGCGAATATGCCATGGAGTGACAAAATCAGGTTCGCCCACGCCGAGCGAGATGACATCATCGCGGCCTTGTACGAGTTCGAAAAAGTCGCGGATGCCCGAGCGCGGGATCGAGGCGACGTTAGTTGCGATTTTCGCGGTGTAGTCCATGGGAATTTCCGCCATCCGGCGGGCTGGAAGTTCAGCGGGATCAAGCCGATGCGTCAATGCCGGGGTTCGCTACCTCCCGGAACGGTTGAGTCATCCTGGCCCTAGCAATCGGTAACCTATGCCAGGTTCGTTTTGGACGATGAGTTTGTCGCCGAGTTTTTTCCGCAAATGGTTGGCGTAAACACGCAGATAGTGCGTTTGTCCGTCCCCTTGCTGACCCCAAACCTCGCGCAATAGCTGGCGCTGGGTGACGATTTTTCCAGCGTGACGCGCCAGTGCGAGTAAAAAAGCGTACTCCGTGGGGGTCATTTTCAATGGGTCGCCCGAGAGGAAAACTTCATGTCGGTCCAAATGCATCGTTAGCGGCCCGACGCCAATTTCGGGCGACTCGCTGCTGTGGCGGCGACGCTGGATGACCGCCAACCTGGCAACGAGTTCCGCCGTGCTGAAAGGCTTCGTCACGTAATCGTCCGCTCCGTTTTCAAGAGCAGCGACTTTCACATCTTCCTGATCGCGGACTGATAGAATTAACACCGGCACCTCACTCCACTCTCGCAGGTTTTTCAAAACTTCAAGACCGTCCATGTCCGGCAGCCCCAGATCCAGTAACACCACATCCGGCCTGTGGAATGCCGCTTCTTGCAGACCCAGTCGCCCAGATTCCGCCTCGCGGACGACATAATCGCGCGACTCTAACGCAAGCCGGAGCAAGCGCCGGATTTGGATTTCATCGTCAATGATCAGTGCGGTCATTCATTCAAGTCTCCTTGTTTCGATCCATGACGCAAGCGCCGTGATCATCTGTTTCCAACAGAAATTCCGCTTTGAGCAGGATTTCAAAAACCGCGCCACCCTCTGGATGGTTCCAGCCTGAAATGTCGCCACCGAGTGCTTGGATGAAACCTCGTGCGATCGAAAGACCCAGACCAGTTCCTCCGGCAGGCGCGCCCGCCGCCCGATAGAATTTCCCGAAGACGCGCGACTCCTCGCCGGGTGGCAGGCCCGGGCCGTGGTCACGGACGGTGAGACGGAGTTTTTGCTCCGCGTGACGAACCGTTAACGCCACCGTCGAATTCTCAGGAGTGTAAACGGCGGCGTTGTGCAGGATATTGGCCAGCGACTGCTGTAACAGCGCCTGATCGGTCTTGATCAACGGAATGTCCGGCGCGACATCCACGCTCAAAGGATGGCTTTTCAGCGCGTCCCCCGCCGCCTTGATCGCGCCTTCCACCAATTCGTTGACGTCGCTCCATTCCATCTGAGGTTCGACGACTTGTGATTCTAGCCGGGTCATCTGGAGCAGCCCGTCCACCAATCGCTGGAGCCGCTTCGTCGCGGTGTCGATCTCGACCACGTAAGGATTCGCAGCGGCGGTCCCCATGCCTTCGATGGATGCGCGGATGATGGCCAGCGGGGTTTTCAACTCGTGGGAAACGCTGTCCAACAGATTTCGCCGCAGCCGCTCGGACTTGTCCATCACCTCCGCCTGGCTGACCGCCTGGATGAAATGCTCCTTCTCCAACACCAACGCGAGTTGCAGCGCGAACGCCTCGACCGCCTGGCGACGGGTGAAGTCCAGCGACTGCTTTTCCCCCGCCAGCCGCAGTCCTAACACCCCCATGACCGATGTCGCGGTTTGCAGCGGAAACCAGGTGGCCTCGGATTCCGGTAGCGTGTCGGTAAAGCGTCCGGCGATTTGCTTGTTGGTGTAGGCCCAGGAAGCGACCCCGAACTCGTGTTCCCGCGGTTCCCAAGTGCTCCCGGCATGGGCACCCGGCGGCAACGAGTGGTCGAGCCGCCGGACTAACAACGCGGTGTCAGCATCGATCACCGAGTTGATAATTCTAACCGCCTCGGACAATCCCTTCGCCGTCTCTGGAGCCAGCGCGGCGCTCTGGGTGACGCGGAGCAGCGCGTCGGTCTCCACCTGCCGCCGCCGCTCGGCGATCTCGCGGGTTCGCAGCCGGGTCGTTAGGTGGCCCATGCTCAGCGCGACCGCAAAGAACAACCCGAGCAAAATGATGTCTTCCAGCGCTCTCACCTGGAACGTGAACCGCGGCGGAATGAAAAAATAATTCCACGCCAGCGCACTCAGCGCGGCCATGAACAGCATGGGCCCACGGCGGAGGCGGAACGCCGCCAGCAGGATCGCGAACAGATAGACCAGCGCCGGCACCGTGTAGCCGGCCACCGGCTCCAGCGGCCAGCAGATTGCCGTGAGCGCGGCGATGATGCCAAGGGCGATCCCATATTCCTGAAGCGGTTGGGAGGCGAAATCCCGCCGCCGACATTCCGGACAGTTAGACGGGCGCCCGATCACCGGCCGCACCACGCAAACGTCGATGTCGCCACTGCCCGTGATGACTTTATCCGCCAGGGTCGGCTTCCAGCGCGAGCGGCGGTTAGCCTTGCCGACGACAATCTGGGAGACGTTCCGCTCGCGTGCGGTTTCCAACAGGGTCGCGGCGACGTCATCCCCGGTGGCGTGAACCACCTCCCCCCCGAGTCTCCGCGCCAGTCCGAGGCCGCGGGCTAACAAATCCTGCTCTTGCGCGGTCAGCGGCCGGGTGCCCTCGACCCACACCGCCAGCCACGCGCAGCCATGGCGGCCCGACGCGCGGCGGGTCCAGCGGATCAAACTCTCCGAATACGGCGTCGGCCCCACCGCCACCATCAGCCGCGCGTTGGTCTTCCAAGGGCTGCTGACCCGCCGCGCCTTGCGGATGTCCTCGAGATCGCGATCCACCCGCTCCGCGGTGAAACGCAGCGCGAGTTCCCGGAGCGCGGTTAGGTTTCCCTCGCGGAAAAATCCTTCGGCCGCCGCTTGGGCACGTTCGCCCATGTAAACCTTCCCCGCGCCGAGGCGGATCATCAGTTTCCCGACGCTCAAATCCACGAGCTGGATCTCGTGCGCGCGGTCGAGCAGCGAGTCCGGCACCGTTTCCTGGACGGCCACGCCGGTCACCTGACGCACGATGTCCACCTGGCTCTCGATGTGTTGGACGTTGAGGGTGGTGACCACATCGATGCCCGCGTCAAGCAGTTCCAGCACGTCCTGATAGCGTTTCAAATGGCGGCTGCCAGGCGCGTTGGTATGGGCGAGTTCATCGACTAACAACAGGTCCGGCCGGCGCTGGATCGCGGTATCGAGATCGAATTCCTCCAACGCATGGCCACCGTGCTGGAGCTTCTTCCTGGGCAAAAGGGTCAGCCCCTCCAGCAGAATGGCGGTTTCTTTCCGGCCGTGGGTTTCCACCACCCCGGCGAGGACGTTGAGCCCCTCGCTCTGCCGCTGGCGGGCTAACAACAACATCGCGTAGGTCTTGCCCACGCCCGGACACATTCCCAGCAGGATGTAGAGTCGTCCCTTTTTCTCTAGGTTTTCCTCACGTTGGACCTGGGCAAGCAGGGCGTCGGGATCGGGGCGGTGGTCGTTCATAAGGCATCCGATTCGAGATTCAGTTTCAAGTGGTTCACGCCGGCTACCTGGATCGCCTGTCCAGCCACCAGCTTTCCGCTCAACAGTGCCTCGGCAACCAACGAGCCTAACATTCGATCCATCACTCGCTCAAGATTTCTAGCACCGTATTCCTCGCTGAATCCTTCCCGAAGGATGAGTTCTTCCGCGCTCTCGTTCAGTGCCACAGTCAAATTGCGTTCTGCCAGTCGATTGTTGAACTCCGCTACCAGCTTCCCGAGGATCTCCCGTGCTGTCTCGATTCCCAGCAGTTTGAAATGCACCACCTTCGTCAGCCGGTTCACCAGCTGCGGCCTCAAATGCTTGCGGATCGCTTCTTCCACGGGGGCACAGGCATCTTGCCTGTGTTCTTCCTCTTCCGCTCCAAACCCCATCCTCCGCTTCTTCACCACTTCGCTTCCCAAATTACTGGTCAAAATAATCACAGATTCCCGGAAGTCACACTTCCGCCCCTGAGCATCGGTCAGTGTGCCTTCATCAAAAATCTGGAGAAATAAATCCAGCACCTTTGGATGGGCTTTCTCAATCTCATCGAACAGCACCACGCTGTAGGGAAACGTGCGGATTGCATCGCTGAGTTGACCGCCCTCGTCGTGGCCGACGTATCCCGGCGGCGAGCCGATCAATTTCGCCACGCTGTGTTCTTCCATGAACTCGGACATATCGACGCGGATCAAGCGCCGCGCGTCGTGAAACAAATTCTCTGCCAGCGCCTTGGCCAGCTCGGTCTTGCCGGTGCCACTGGGGCCGACGAAGAGAAACACACCCACCGGACGCTCCGCCTTCTTCAATCCAACCCGCGCCAACCGCACCGCCTCGGCCACAGCAGAGATCGCTTCCGACTGGCCTTTCACCCGTCGTCCAAGCTTACCTTCCAGCGCCCTCAACCGCGCCCCCTCATCCGCCGTCAGCGTCCCCACCGGAATCCCACACCGCGCCGCCACCGCCGCCGCAATCTCATCTCTCCCCACCACCAAGTGGCTGGGAGCATGGTGGCTGGAGCGTCTCGCTCCAGACCGTTGTGGGGGAGTCTCGCCCCGACTCTTCTCTTCAATCTGCGGCGTCAAAGTCCGAAACCTAACCGCCGCACAAGCCTGATCCACCAAATCCAACGCCTTGTCCGGCAACCTGAAATCCGGCAAATACCGCACCGACCACTCCACTGCTGCCCGCAGTGCCGATTCATCCAACGCCACCCCGTGATGCGATTCCAATCTCGGCCGCAGTGCCAGTAGGATGGCCACCGCTTCCTCCGCACTCGGTTCCTCGATTCTCACCGCTTGGAACCGCCGCTCCAAAGCTTCGTCCTTCTCGATGGTCTGGCGGTATTCCCGGATCGTCGTCGCGCCGATCACCCGGATCGCGCCCCGCGCCAGCGCGGGCTTGAGAATATTCGCCGCGTCCATGCTGCCGCTGGCCGATCCCGCTCCCAGCAGCAGGTGGATTTCATCGATGAAAAGAATCGGCTTCGGCTCACAGGACGCCTCGCGCACCACCGCTTCCAAGCGTTCCTCGAATTCTCCTGTAGCGGCGCGTCTATGACCGCCGCTCTTGTCCCGCGAGGGCGAAACGCCAGAATCCCTGACGCTACCAGAGCAAAGGCACTCCATAAGCCGGAAAATCCTCATCACGAGTTACAATCGTAAGCCCTTCAACTTGTGCCTGAGCGATAATCAGACGATCAAACGGATCGCCGTGATGTCGGGGCAGCGTGATCAAAGCCTCATAATGCTCCACGGCAGGTGGCAAAAACACAAAACCGTTCGCTTCAAGCACACCGGGAAAAATCACGCTGTAATCTGTCATAAGCTTGAGTTTGCCGATGCTTACCTTGATCGCCGTCTCCCAAGCCGATGCATGGCTTACAAAGCGTTCGTTCGTGTCGTTCTCCATTGCAGCCCGGGCTTTCGGACTCAGAATAGGATTGCCTTCGCAAAACCACAGCAGCGCGTGCGTGTCAATCAGCAGTCTCATGCCATGTAGTCCTTGAAGTCCTCCAGCGGCTCACCGAAATCCGGGGACAACGAAATCTTCCCCCGCAAGCAGCCGAAGCCTTTCAAATTCTCCACAGAACCCGCCATCCCAGGTTCCGATGCCACACCGACCGGTTCCAGTTCCGCCCTAACACGAATGGCTTGGTGCCGCCACGCCACAGGGAGAGGCAAATGCAAGGTGCCGTCCGCATCAGGCTCGATAACCGTGGTGATCAGGTTCATGGCGCGAAAGATACGGGATTTCTTGGTATTGTAAATGACTCAATCGCCCTCCGCCTCTTCCTTTCTGTATTTCTGATTCCCAGTATTTACCTCCCTATCTCGGTCTTCCCGACTTCCGGCTCGCCCACCAGAATCAGATTGTTCTTCCGGCTTTGCAGCAGGATGTGGGTGATTTTCAACATCTCCGCCCGGCGACCGATCAAAGGCGGCAAAGCCCCCTGCGCCGCCAGCTCCGTCAAATCCCGCCCGAAGCGCTGCAAGGCGGAATCCTGCTCTTTCACCTTCTTATCTGGCATCTTGTGTCTCGGAGTCTTCTGTCTTTCCCCCGGCCTTGCCTCGGCAACCCAACGAAACAGCCCCCGCATGACTTCTGAAGGATCGTAACCCAGCCTTGTCATTGCTTCCGCGATTTCTGGCGAGAATTGCTCGGCCAGAGCGGCAATCAGATGCATGGGCCGAAGGCGCTCTCCATCGGACTTCGCCACCGCAGCGGCGGTTTTGAAAACCTTGCGCAATGCCATGCTCCGATGCAACGGCCTGCCCGCGCCCCCGATTTCTTTGCCCAATCTTGCGCGGATCGAACGGCGCAACAGTTTTGGAGAAATTCCGAGTGCGGCAAACGCCTCCCGCACTTCCAGAAAGTCCGCCTCCACCTGCCCTTCCATCGCCTGAAGCTCGAGGCTGCCCGCTTTGAGTAACTCAGTAGCAGACACTTCCACTGCTTTACAAACGCCCACCCAAAAGTGCGCGAGGCCGATTTCTGGAAACCCCGCATGAGCGGCCTCCGCCTCGGCGAGGCTCCAAGTAATGTCGATGGAGGGAGAAGTCATGGTAAATCAGGGAAATGGATCACGGAATTCTGACGATAGAATCAAATACCCATCAAATAAAAAACTGTTGGTTTCCAATGGTTTGCGGATTTTTTGCGCGTTTGAGAAGAGTGAGAATCAAAGAAATTAGGCCCAGTAGGGAACGTAGCGTTTGATTTTGTGGGCCGCATCCGGGTCGGCGAGGCAAATCAGGTTTTTGGCAACAGCCTCGTTGAGGATGCGGGTGGCTTGGGCGGAGTTCTGCTTTTCGATTCCGAACCGTTCGCGGATCGATTCGTTGTTGGTGATCTTGTTGTTCACGTATCGCAGGCAACAGTGCTGGTAAACCGCCTGATTCCGATCGTCTGGAGTCAATTCCTTCAATTGCTTGTAGCGGGACAGGACAACCGTCGTGTGGCGGGTTCCCAGTCGGCAGAAATAAGGGGGAAGCTGGAATGCTTCGATGTGACGGACTACCTCGTCAATCCCGTGACCCCGTTCGTCGCAGATCCGGAGTGAACGCAAAGTCGAGGCGAAGCGTTCGTTGCGCGATTGATTCTCATCGATGAAACGATCCACGTCGAGAATCGGCAGACCGGGATTGGTGACCTCGATCCGATCGTCATAGATCTCCACTGTGATGCCCGTTCCGGTTTCGTTCAGATCCTGGTGGACAATGGCATTACCAACAAGTTCACGCACCGCTTTCTTGGGATAAGCGTAGGTCGTTGTTCGAAGTGCCGAGCGGATCTCTTCGCTGGCCGGTAGTTGATCGTAAATGTAGTCCACCAGACCATTGAATGCGGAGGCATAGCCCTTCTTCCCGGTGACATCCTTCCCTCCTTTGACTTTCGACTTCGTAGTGCCGTCGTAAACGATGACCCTTACCGACTTTCTCTCCAGTGCCGGAAAGGCCGTGATGTCTTTTGCAAAAAGCAAAGCACCAAGGTTGGTGATGCGGTAGCCGTTGGTGGATTTCCCGATAAACCCCTTTTTTTCAAAAGTAGCGATCACCTCGGCACGCGAGGAGGGATAAGGACGCTCCCTAAGATCGTAGTAGCCCGGCGTATCCAGCAGGGTGACGATTTCCTCCTCGGTGCAGGAATCGCGGGCACTCAACTCGATAAAATCCGGCTGCCCTTCGGCAATGATCGCTTTCAACTGATCTGGACTCATACCTACCAACTCTTCGCCCGCCCTCATCGAATAACGTCCTTTATACTCGATTGGCTGGCCGACAGGTCGTGAGGGGATGTGGAATACCAATACCCTTCCGGAAGGATGGGCGATTTCCTCGCAGGCAACTTTCAGGTGGATGCGTTCGAAGATTCCTCCGCAGGTTTTCGCTGGAATATCAAAAGCGCTTGTGCCGACCACCTGACGCGGCAATTTGTCGGTGACCCCGAGCACCATCCGTCCGCCTCCTTCATTGGCCAAAGCAACGCAGTAGTCCACCAGCTTCTCGAAATGGAAATTGCTTTTCGCTTCCTTGAACTCGATGTGCTCATTCTCAGACCTCACAGTGAGGAGGATTTTCAGTTCTTCAACGGTCATAAAAGTAGATTTGTTTCCTGATGCTGGTCCTCTTGAACATTGATGGCTAGCCGCCCTTTCTTCGTCGTCTCTTGTGTCTTCTGTCTCAATCCATCCACCGCTTTGCAAACACCCAGCCAAAAGTGCGCAAGCCCGATCTCGAAAAAGCCGGCATGCGTGGCTTCCGCCTCGGCGAGGCTCCAGGTGATGTCGATGGAGGGGGAGATCATGGTAATTCAAAATTGATAGGAAGGTTTGTCGTTGCCGTCACGACACTCGCGCGAAAAAATCTTCTGCTCGGAATTCAATCTTCCACGTCGCTGCAAATTCCTCCTTCAAACCTTCAAGCGTTCGCATGAGACGGGACTCTTCGGAAGCTCTATTCCGAACGATGATTCGTTTGCAGTCTTTTGCCGCCGCAATCATTGACTTAAAACTGAAGTAATCAATCGGCTGGATTGAATAGCCAATGATTTGAATCTCTTCTGCCTGCTGGCAAAATGCCAATGCTTGGCTTTCAAAGTATATCTAATCATGTGTTAATTGTATTTTGCTTGAACATTATTTCAAACAAATTTAACTCATTTTTAAGTCATTTTGAGGAGCTAATTAAAATTCTTGATCTTTTGTTGAAAACCAGGTGAATAGGTAAGTTTTATTTCTTTGTACGTATGACCTAATTATCAATTCCAAAAACTAAATATAGTATTCAAAATTAATTGTGTAATCTCTAAATTATTGCTATAGTTAACTTTATTTAAATTATAGGATTAAAAATTCACAAAATATAATTTGTTCAAATATTTAACTCCTCAAATATTTCAAAGCACTTGCAATTATGAAAAAACTCTCAATTGAGTGCCGGTTAAGGTGGTTTTATACTGAGTTAAATTGGTGCTTGCGGGACCTTGTGTAACAGCTCCTGTGCTGCTAAAATGTGCTTGATGGTTAGGGCAAATAAAGCTATTGCTGCTGGCATTGTAATTTACTGTGGTACCTTCATGCGTGCAAGCGGCTGCAACCGCAATAAAAGTGCCTGAGTTTGTGCGAGCAACAATTACCTTGTCTTTTACAATAAAGCCACCATTGGTAGCCAAAGCGCCCGATGAGGTATCAACTGTAAAATCTACTAGAGTACTGGTGCTACTTTTTTTACAACCTGCCAGTCCTCCAATACATGCAGGTGCCAATACAATAGCTGCTCCTATGCCAACTTGGGCTAAGAAATCTTTTCTGTTCATTTGTGTTTTATAATTTTATTGTGAAATTAATTTGGCGATGGCAAAGGCAGCAGCCGCAGCCAATAAACCAATAAAGGTTACTTTTAATGCACCTACGAAAGGCGGCTGTCCAGTAACTTTGCTCTTGAAATAGCCGAATGTAAATAAGCAAATAGAGGTTAAAATAAGCGATAGTAATAATCCGTCTTGCGGGTGAGATGTTAACATATAGGCCGTTAATGGCAGTAAACCCCCAATGAAATAAGATATGCCTATGGTCATTGCACTTTTTTTAGCTCTTGCAGGATGAGGTTCTTCGAGCCCCAATTCAAAACGCATCATGAAATTGACCCATTTGGTTTTGTCTTTAGATAATTCAGTAGCTATAAGTTGTTGCGATTCGGCACTTAGGCCATATTCTGCAAATACTTCTTTTACCTCTTCTAATTCTTTTTCAGGTACGCGTTCAACTTAATTAATCCATTAGCCATTTTTGGCCATGATGATCAGCAGGGCGACAAAATAACGGGTGGATCAAATAATGACCATCTATATGGTCTAGGTGGCAACGATAATCTTATTGGAGGAAAAGGCGATG
>JANYEC010000059.1 GCA_025363295.1 Akkermansiaceae bacterium | reverse complement strand
TCTCTTCTTCGCCGGCGACATCGGCCAGCGCATCTTCCAGCAGCCCTTTTCCTGGAAATCCCTCGGCGTCGATATCCGGGGCCGTTCCCGTAACCTCCGCATTAACTACCGCACGTCCCACCAAATCCGCCAACAAGCCGATCGCCTGCTCGGCCCGGAAGTCACCGACGTGGACGGCAACCGCGAGGACCGCAGCGACACCATCTCCGTCTTCAACGGCCCACCACCCTCTATTCAGATCTTCACCGACGAGCGCCAAGAACAGAGCGTCGTCGCCGCATGGCTCACGGAGCAATCCCAGGCTGGCATTCTTCCCCACGAATTCGGCGTATTCGTCCGCTCGGAACGTCAACTTGCCCGCGCAGAAGCGGCGGTCCAGAAAGCAGGATTGCAGTTCAAGATTCTAGATGAACACGTCGAGACCACCAGTGGCCATGTCTCGATCAGCACCATGCACCTCGCCAAAGGCCTGGAGTTCCGCGCCGTGGTGGTCATGGCCTGCGACGACGAGATCATTCCTTCTCAGGAACGCATCGAGACCGTCGGGGACGATACCGATCTGCAAGAGGTCTACGACACCGAGCGCCAACTCCTCTACGTCGCCTGCACCCGTGCGCGAGATCATCTTCTGATCACCAGTGGCGGCGTGGCGGCGGAATTTCTGGATGATCTCAAGGTGTGACTAAACGAGCAGGGAGGCGAACTCCCCCGATCCAACAGCGATTTTTGCTGTCACTCTCCGTGGAACCCCTGCCCCCCCGGAAACAGCCTATTTCAAGAGGTGCCATCCCCGCACGGATCACCTGACAAATTACCTCCATTTCCCCTAATCCTTCATGCTTGTCATCTGCTCGGGTGCCTCGTAGCTTCCCGCCGTCACCGAACGACCTAAGCGATTCGGGAGCATAAGGGCCGCGTCAAAAACTCGCACCCGTGAAAATAACGATTCAGCCACTTAATATAAACACTTAGGGCCTGTAGCTCAGCGGTTAGAGCAGGGGACTCATAATCCCTTGGTCCAGGGTTCAAATCCCTGCGGGCCCACTTAGGACTACCGCAAAAACAAATATTGCTTTTTAGTTCAGAAAATCTAAGGATTCCGAATGATCAAATCCGATGTTTTGGCCGACAAATTTGCAGCAATCCGGACGACTTTGACCGAGCGGGGTTTGAGGCTTTGGGCCTCCGCCGAGGCTCGCAGCTTGGGGCATGGCGGAATCAAAATGATGGCTCAGATCACCGGTCTTGGCCGCGAGACCGTCGCCCGGGGAATCAGGGAACTTGCCGAAGGTGATGACGCCAAACCATCACTGCCTCCTCATGTCAGCCGACGCCAAGGCGGCGGACGCAAGAAACTCACCGCCAAAGACCCGACTTTGCTTGCTGATCTTGACAGCCTGGTCTCTCCGGCGACCCGCGGGCATCCTGAAAGTGCCCTGTTATGGACGGCCAAAAGCACCGCCAAACTGGCCGCCGAACTTCAGGCCATGGGTCATCGGATCAGCGAGCGCTCTGTCGCCACTCTCCTCAAGGACCTCGGCTACAGTTTGCAAGCCATGAGCAAAACCAAGGAAGGAGGAAACCATATCGAGCGCAACGCTCAGTTCGAACACATCGCCGCAATGGTTAGAGAATTCCAAGCGCAAGGGCAACCGGTGGTGAGCGTGGACGCAAAGAAGAAAGAATTGGTTGGAACCTTTGCAAACAAAGGGCGGGAATGGCAGCCCAAGGGTCAGCCGGAAGAGGCCAATGTCTATGATTTCATCGACAAGGATCTGGGAAAAGTCACGCCCTACGGAGTCTATGACCTCTCCCACAACATAGGTTGGGTGAGCGTGGGTATCGACCATGACACGGCGGAGTTCGCAGTGGAAACCTTGCGCCGTTGGTGGAGGGAAATGGGCAAGGCACTCTATCCGGGAGCGACCCGATTGCTGATCACCGCCGATGGCGGCGGCAGCAACGGAAGCCGGGTGAGGTTGTGGAAAATCGCGTTACAACAACTCGCGCGGGAAACCGGGCTTGAGATCAACGTCTGTCATTTTCCGCCAGGGACGAGCAAGTGGAACAAAATCGAACATCGGATGTTCTCATTCATCAGCCTTAACTGGCGGGGCCGCGCCCTAGCAACCCGCCAAATCATCGTCAATCTCATCGGAGAAACCACCACCAAAACGGGATTGAAAATTCAGGCTGCTCTCGACGAGGGTCAGTATCCGACGGGAAGGAAAGTGGCGGACAAAGAGATGGAAGCACTCAATTTAAGACGCGAGATATTTCAGCCGAACTGGAACTATTCACTCGCGCCAAAATCCAATATTTGATTTTGCGGGTGTCC
>JANYEC010000046.1 GCA_025363295.1 Akkermansiaceae bacterium | reverse complement strand
GATGGTGAGCGTATTGGCTACGCCATCCACCATAGAAAGCGTGCCTCGCCCGGTGGTGGTGGTATCACCACCGGAAAGAGTGATGCTGCCACCAGCGGCTACACCGACTGTGTTTGCTCCCTGAATGAGTAGCGTGGCATTCCCCGAGACGCCTGGGGTAATGGTGGCGTTACCGACGGTGATCGCCGTATTCCCCAAGACGGTTCCTGTGGTATTGTTTAAGGCCAAGGTGCCGAGGTTTACAAGGGTGGCTCCCGTATAGGTATTAGCCCCTGAAAAAGTCTGCGTGCCGAGACCTGTTTTGGTAATACCTAAGGTCTTACTGGCACCGCTGGAGATCACCCCGCCAAAGGTAGAAGTTGCATCGCCTGCACCCAGAGTAAGAACGGAGTTTGTAGTAGCCCCACTGTTCGTGACCAAGGCGCGAGCAACGTTCGCACCCGTAGCGACGAGTCCGTTGATGGTTTCTGACTGATTGTTCAGGTCGAACGTTATGTTTGCGCTGGTGCCGCCGTTTATGATGATATTCCCTTTCCCGGTCCCATCGGGGATGGCTGTGCCACTTCCGAGCTTCAAGGTGGTTGCCAAGTTTGCCAAAGGCGTGCCAGAAACAAATCCGTTAAGACTGAGATTTCCTGTGAAATCACTCGTAGTGCCCGAAAGAGTAAACGTCGCGGTGGTGACTGCACTGAAATCCAGATTGTAAGCTCCCGTAATTTTGCTTGAGATCGTGGTGGCAGTGCCTGTGCCATTGGCTCCAATACGTGAATCGGCCAGAAGTGTAATAAGGCCCGAAACAGTAGAGCCATTGCCGAGGCGAAGGACGCCGTTAGCTACGTTTTCAGTGGTGCCAGTGCCAGCGATATTAAAGGGTTGGGCATAAGTGACCGCGCCGCTGAGAAGGGCTTGTGCGCCGGGCAGGATAGTAACGGCACTTGTAGTTGCTCCAAAACTAGACGCCAAAGCACCGACGACGCGTCCAGAATTGATGAACGTGCCTCCCGTAAAGGTGTTGGTGCCTGATGTCGTAATGCTACCATTCCCAGAGTAAACCACGGAAACGGCTCCGGTGCCATTGTTCACAATATTTGAGGCAATCGTCATGCCTGCTCCGGTATTGTTAGTAAGAACTGTGCTATCCAACAAGATTTCACCCGCTGTATTAGCTGCTCCGCCAGCGGTCAGACTGCTTCCCGCAACCCCGATGGTAAGTGTGCTATCTGTGCTCGCGTTTAATCTACGAATAGCCCCAAAGGTGCCGAGGCGAAGGGTGGCACCGCTAGCAATGCCGATGGTGCGAACTGCGCTATCAGTAGAGAGGATGGTATTAACATCCGTAGTCCCAGTTGTTTGGGCGGAAATGGCACCATCACCGACAATCGTTCTAACATTTAGCGCGCCACCAGCCGCAGTCAGCGTGCCGCCTGGAGCTCCAAATGAGGTATATCCAGTGTAAGAAATGATATTATTTGAGCCGTCATTCGCCGCCCAATCACCCGTGCTGGTCTTTGCCCAGCCGCCAAGGATGCCGTTGGTATTCGCAGTGGTCGTAGTAATGGCATCAATCGCTGTAGGGGTGGCGGCAGGAAGCGTGAAAGTCACCACTCCTCCTGAGTTACGATTAATGGCGCCGAGCGCCAGAAGAACGTGGCCCCCTCCTGTCAGGGTTGTGGTGATGGCGCTGCTTCCTGAATTTAAGGTTAAACCATTGAAGGTCTGGCTACTGTTCGCAGCACTTTTGGAAGTGACGTTAAGGGTGGCGGAGCCGGGTAGGAAATTCCCTTGGGTATTATTCAGACCGGAGAGCACCCCTCCAAGCACAAGCGTGCTACCTGAGTTGATGATATTGGAGGTGGGGGCACCGATTGCGGTGAAGTCCAGTTTAAGGTTGCCTTGATTAACAAAGGTGCTGCCCGTGTAAGTATTCACGCCCCCAAGGCTGAAGGTGCCGGCGCCGGTTTTGGTAAAGGTGTTCGTCCCGCCGTTGTTTGCCATGACCCCGTTGTA
>JANYEC010000032.1 GCA_025363295.1 Akkermansiaceae bacterium | reverse complement strand
TGATGTCGGGAAAATTGCCGGGATTCCGCCACTCCTATCGCCGACAGAGCGAAATCCCGACACTTTGTCGGGATTTCTGTCGCGATTCCCCCTCTCCCAACTGAATCACCTCCGAATCGCGATACCATGTCGCGATTCATGGCGCGATAACCAACCGCCTCTCTCGCGACACATTGTCGCGAGATCTGTCGCGAGCCGGTGATCCGCGCCGCCTCCGTCAACCTCCTCTTCTCTTCACTTCGATGTTCGATGTTGGGAGTTCGATGTTCGATGTTCCGTCTGTCCTCCCGCTCCGCCGTATTCCTCCCTCTCCCGCTGGGAGAGGGCCGGGGTGAGGGGATTCGCGAAGCGAGCTTGCCCGTGTCCTGGAACCACTGGATGGCAAGTTGTTCGAGTTGGTCTTCGGTAATCATTTGCTTTTCGTGCTTATAGAACCGTCACGCCCCCTTGCTCTTCGGTGTGGCCTTCTTTGCAGGAGCTCGCGTCGAAGTCTCTTTCGCACCGTGGATTTCGACGCACTCGGCAAGCCGCGCCGCGTATGCATCAGCGGGAACGCGTGCCCATTCACCAGTGAAACGGAATATCCACAAAAGAAGCATTAGGAAAGCAAACGCACCTGCGCCAATAACCGACTCATCGAACTTTCCGGTTGATTGATGCACAAAGTAAACGCGTGCGGCGCAGACAGCTAAACTCAACGATGAAAAAATAATACCAATAAGGCGAAGTCCCCACACGTTACGTCGGTAGCCGTAGTTCACATTTTCGTTGAACAGCATACCGAATTTTTTGATGTCACGTGAATTGACACGGAGATAGTTGGACCAAGCTGAATATACAGCATCTGCCCCTACAGGATCCATTTGTTCTTGTGCCGCATTCGGTGCCTTAGCCTCTTTTACAAGCGAGGCCAATTTTTTGTGATAGCGAACTTTAGTGATTGGATCTAGGCGGGTGTCGCGGTGGCGAAATATTGCTATAGATGGCAACCCTCCCCATTTCTCAAACAAAGACTTCTCCCCCTTTTTGCCAGCATCACGCGCAAGCTGAGTCAGAAGGAATGCACCACCCAGAGTGACCAGCGAAGCAGTTAGCGATTGAATGCCGTTCAACTTAGCGGCGAAGACTGCAACCAAAGTCGCCACGACTGGCGCGGCCAACAAAAGAGCCGGATAGAGCCTTGCTTGGCGGTCGTAGGCATCTGTAACGAGATTGAGCGGATTCATTCTTCTACTTGGTTATACATAGGGAAAGATGTCGCGCTTCCCCATCCACGACCAGGTGCATTTTTATAATGGCTCACCAATTCGCCGCACGTGCCGTAAACATGAGCGCCTCTCCGACGAAACGCATTTGTAACCTTCTTGGATGGATGCTTGGGCCCTCCTTCTTTCGCAGAAGAGACGAAAGCCGTCTTGGTTTGCAACTCAACCGATTGCTTTGGTCCAATCATTCTATCTAGTAAGCCAGGTCCAATATTTCTCTTGCTGCCATGATGAGGCACCTGAATAAAACCGATGTCGTCGAAATCAAACCCTTCAGACTCCAACAAACTTACGGCATTCTCCAGAGCGGGAATACCAGCATCCCCCGTAAAAAGAAGATGCTTCCCCTCGATGGTTAGCAGAATGATCGCACTAGAATTGTTTTCCGCGCTTGTTTCTCCGCTATCGTCTAAAGTCTCAATTCCCAGAGATTCGCCAACCAGGGTAATCGCTTCGCTTGCGAAAGTGGCCAGCTTCCCAAGGATGCTTTCAAACATATTTTCGTTTGCTAAAATCTCCTTAGGCTCCGGCGTCCCCTTAAAATCAAGAAGCAATTGATCATAAAATTCAGGAGTTGGGCCAAGGACCCGCAAGACACCATTAAACCCAGTCATTCCAGTGAATGGCTCAAAAACTTTGACTCCATTTCTGAGGGCCAACTGCTCGAGATTGTATGCCCATTCCAACGATTCTTTTATTGATTGTTTGACGCTATTGTCTGTCACTCGACCATCTTTAAACCAACTGGATATCCCATCCGTATGATGCCATGGGCAATGCATCAACAAGTTAGTCACCTTGAGGTTTTCGAGCACATACCGAAGTCCTCCCACATGATCATTGTCCGGATGGGTGTTTATGACGCAATCAACGGTTTCGGTTTTGTAGTGGTTTTTAATATGTGAAACAATGGCTTTCCCAGAATTCGTATATCCACCATCAATCACAATGACAGTTTGTTCAACGGGATCAGCCAAAAGTTTACCCCAACGAACTATAATAGAATCACCACTTTTCGATCCTTCGCCAACTGGAAGGAAATCTATTTCATACCCAATTTCATTCATATATTTATATTTTTGAGGTCAATCTCTCCGTTCAATAGCTTTGGCAGCAGAGCATCGCGGAGAGCGGCAAGCGTGCGGGATTCGTCGGAGTTGGCCTTGATCTTCGCCATCAGAGGTGCGGTGACTTCATCAAAGCGACGTGCAACTTCCGGAGGAGGAGTAGCGAGAAGGTAGTTATCAAAGCACTCGTAAGGAACTCGCTGGCGTCCGCTGGTGCCCACCATGTTTTGAATGGCGTGAGCGCGTAGGGATTCGGACCGGGCGACGAGGTAGCCAAATTGCGGCGGAAGCGGCGGCGTGGGGGAAAGAGTGATGAACTCGGTCGAGCCCCAGCCCACTTGGCCCTCTTCGAGGAAATCGACGAAGCCCGTCTTGCCGTTTTCCAAGCAAGGCGTGATGCGGGCGAGGAGCGTGTCACCATTTTGGAATTTGGTGCCGGAGCTGAATTCCCGATCAATGACTTCATCCGCGCTGTGCCCCTGCGTCGGAAGATTCTTCATGTCGAGGTAGGGCGCAATGCTTCCCTTCTTCAGAACCCGCTTGGGATTCACCTGGATAACTTCTGACATCGGGCAAACTTGCCAACCTGTCGGAACTTCGCCAATCGGTGAATCTTCAAACGAATCAGGAAAGAGGCAATCCTCCGGTCTTGAGTGCCCTCCTTCGGTATTTCTTTTGACGGGATCGAAATCTACAAGCCAACTCTGGAAAATTCCAGAGGCCATTGCCTCCAGTATGGCATTCATGCTGCGATTAAGTTCGAGCTTATCGTCCAGCGTGCCGAGGATTTGGGCGATTCGCTTTTGCTCGGAGAGAGGAGGAAGCGGTAACAATTGTACGCCGAATGTATCGCGTGAAAGAGTAGGGTTTGACGTTCCATCCTTCAAATGGTTCAAGCCAATGTATTTGATCAGATGATAGAGGAATTTGAGATCAACGTCGGGGGTAAGCGTGCTGACGTAATAGGCTGTATCAATCACCCAGAAGTCTTTGGCGCACCACTCGACGCCCAGTGGTCCTTGCCCCTTTCTGCCAAGAATCAAACCGGGAGCTTTTGCCAATGGCTTATCGTGCCAGCCGCACTGGCCATTTGTTCCAAACACAGGAACATTGCCTGCGTTCCTCACTTCCGCCTTCAGTGCGCGACCGTAGTTTAGCGTGACGAGTTTTCGGGCCGGGACCAACGGCCAGCGCCAATCGTTATCCAGTGGAAAGCCGCGCGGGTATGTTGCGCCTTCGTTTGTGCTAGCAGCCACCTTCACGCCTCACCTCCTTCCACCTGTTTCAAAAACACCACATACTCGCTCATCACATCGAGGGCGAGGGTTTGGCCGGAGCGGAGGGTTTCAAAATGCTCGTTGGAAAGCGAGAAGACATCGCCACCCCAGCGGTGACCGAAGGGAGTTTCCGCGCCGTTGCTGACGTCGAAGGGCTCCGCGACCGATTCAAGGATGGACATGGATACCGGTGCTTGGGCTGCGGCAGTTGGAAGCGGCCAGTGGCGTTGGAGTTTCGATAGCCACGGTTTCAGGCCAGCGCGACGGATGGCGGCAAAACGATCAATGGCTTTCGCAAGATCGTGGAGTTCGGGAGAGATCCAGCAAATCACTTCATGAATTGCCTGTTGTCTTAGCTCCAGATCTTTCCAGTGGAGGATTCTCTCATGATGGAAAACCCGGTTTCTCAAATCGCGGATGTCCTTCCACCGGACTCCAAGGCGGATGAGGTCTCGTTCTTGTGCAGGTGCATGAGGAAAAGCCTTCTTGGCAAGATGGTGACCGATACCCGTTTGACCGTGGGCCTTGTTGAAGAAGCCCGTCCAGAAACCAAAGTTCAGTTCGGCAACCATCCGTCCGGGCGTCACCGGTTTACCGAAGTTCCCGAGCGACTGTTTTGCGTCGGAAACGCAGTTCTTTTGCCATGGAATCAGCTTGGAGGCGGGCGAATCATACCAGGCGTCCGTCCCACAGCGCGCCGTGAGAGTTTGATGAATGGTATTCCGCAGAGCGATCTCGGAAAACTGAAGTGCAGGATAGAGCGATTCGCTCAGAGCCATATTGAGTGAATAGCGGGCCATCGTCAGCTTTGCGTCGGCACCGTCCTGACGGTATGCATCGATCCTCTCCGTGTGGAGTATGCCCTCAATTTGCTGGAAAAAGCTGGCATTCATTCGTTTTGATCCCGTTTTTCAACAAAGAAATATGTTTGACGTGCCGACACAGTGACGGCACATTCCCCGTGTTGACCCCGGGTTCCCTTCCTCAGTCGCTTGCGGCAGACAGGGTCCGGGGTTTCTTTATTTTCGGCCTGTGGCAGAAATCCCTCACGAAAACCCTCACCCCGGCCCTCTCCCATGGGGAGAGGGGGAAACGACACCAAACATTTAGAGTGCATAGCCGAGTCCTTTCAGGTTGGCTTTGATGGCGGATTCGAGTTTGGCGGACTCTGCGAATTGGCTGGCTAGCTCAGCGCTGAGACGGGACATTTTTTCATCGAACGGTTCACCGTCGTCTTCGATGTCTTCGGCTCCGACGTAGCGGCCCGGTGTGAGGACGTGACCGTGTGAGATGATTTCCGGAAGGTTTGCGGATTTAGAGAAGCCAGCGATATCGGCATACGCCGCATTTGGAGATGCCCGCCATGCGCGGAAGGTTCCTGCGATTTTCTTGATGTCCTCTTCCGCAAAATCCCGCAGCACGCGGTCCTTCATGAAGCCGAGCTTACGGGCGTCGATGAAGAGCGTTTCGCCGCCGCGGTCACGCAGGGCGGCGGCACCGGGCCGGGCGCGCTTGGCTTTGTTTTTCGTGAGGAACCAGATGCAGGCGGGAATCTGGGTATTGGTGAAGAGCTGGCCGGGCAGGGCGACCATGCACTCGACGAGATCCGCCTCGATCAAGGCGCGGCGGATGTCGCCCTCGCCGCTGGAATTCGAACTCATCGAGCCATTGGCGAGCAGCAGCGCCATCGAGCCATTCGGCGCGAGATGGTGGAGCATGTGCTGGACCCAGGCGAAGTTGGCATTCCCCTGCGGCGGCGTGCCGTATTTCCAGCGGGCGTCGCCCTCCAGCTTGCCGTCCCACCATTCCTTGATGTTGAAGGGCGGATTCGCCATCACGAAGTCCGCGCGGAGGTCCGGGTGCTGGTCGCGGGTGAAGGTGTCCGCCGGTTCCTTGCCGAAATCGAAGTCGATGCCGCGGATGGCCATGTTCATCGCCGCCAGCCGCCAGGTGGTGGGATTGGATTCCTGCCCGAATACCATGATGTCGCCGATGGTGCCGCCGTGCTCCTCGATGAAGCGCTCGGATTGGACGAAGAAGCCGCCGGAGCCCATGGCGGGGTCATAGACGCGGCCCTGATAGGGCTCGATCATTTCCACGATGAGGCTGACGATGGACTTGGGCGTGAAGTATTGGCCGCCCTTTTTCCCCTCCGCCAGGGCGAACTGGCCGAGGAAGTATTCGTAAACGTGGCCGAGGATGTCCTTCGCGTGAAGGTCCGCGTGCTGGAACGGAATGGTGGCGATGAGGTCGATGAGCCCCGCGAGGTTCGCCGGATCGATCTGGAGCTGGGTGTAGTTCTTGTTGAGGACGTTCTTCAGCTTCGGGTTCTCCTTCTCCACCGCCTCCAGCGCGTCGTCGATGAGCTTGCCGGTGGAGGTGATCCTGTAACGGAGCACAGGCATCTTGCCTGTGTCTTTCACCTCTTTGGCTTTCTCATTCCCAAGAGACAGGCAAGATGCCTGTGCCCCCTTCACCAGAATTTCAGTCCCGGCCGGAAGCTTGGCGGAGTCCTGCAAGGTCTTCCACCGCGCCAGCGCCGGCACCCAGAAGACGTTTTTCTCGATGTAGTAGTCCCGCTCCTCCAGCTCCCGGTGGATCGCCTCGTCATATTGGGCGGGCTTGTCGTAGCTGGTCCGGTCCACGAAGAAGTCGTTTTCCGGATCCTTCAGCATCGCTTCGATCTCCCCCTGCCGCTGGGCGAAGGAGTCCGAGACGTATTTGAGGAAGATCAGCCCGAGGACCGCGTGCTTGTAAACCGCGGCGTCGAGATTGGAGCGGAGCTTGTCGGCGGCGGTCCAGAGCTTTTTGTCGAGCTCGCGGAGGAAGGTCTGGGAATCGAGCGCGGGCATGGGGTGAAGAAGTGCCGAGTCAGCAGTGATCAGTGATCAGAAAAGATTTGAGAGTGAGCAGTGAGCAGGAAAAATTCGTTAGGACTAGGAGGTGTTTAGCTACCAGAAGCTAACAATATTCCGAAGGGCGGAAAGGAGAAAATCGTGGTGATTTTCGATGAAAGCTCGGATGTTGAGCCGTTCATTTCGCCTTCTTGCGAAAGGGAATCTAATGCGAGGCACATTTCGCACAAACGCGTTGCACGCCGCCGGAATCAGGAGAGAATCCCGGCGTCCATGACACCTGATTTCATACGCGAAGCCCTCCGCCAAGTTCGTTACCCCGGTTTTTCCCGGGACATTATTTCATTCGGCCTCGTCAAAGACGTGCGCTGCGAGCCCGGTCTCGTCACCGTAAACCTCGAAATCGCCACCCGCGATCCGAAGGTGCCTGAGCAAATTTTCCAAGACTGCCACGCCATCCTCGATCCCCTGCCCGATATCGGCACCGTCAAAGTTGAAATCGACGTGAAAGACGCACCCGCCGCCGCAGGAGCTGGCAGCAGCGTTGGGAAATCTTCCATTCCAGGGGTGAAACGCATCATCGCCGTCGCCTCTGGAAAAGGCGGTGTAGGGAAATCCACCGTTGCCGCTAATCTAGCAGTCGCCCTCGCCGCCACCGGCGCGAAGGTCGGCCTCTGCGATTGCGACCTCTACGGCCCGTCCGTCGGCCAAATGTTTGCAGTGAGCGAAAAACCGATGGCGAATGAACACGACGAGATCATCCCGATGGAAGCCCATGGCCTGAAGCTCATGTCCATGGGATTTCTGCTAGACGACCGCTCCCCCGTCATCGTTCGCGGCCCGATGGCCACCCGTTATACCCAACAGTTTCTCCGCCAAGTCGCGTGGGGCGAACTCGATTTTCTTGTGTTAGATCTGCCGCCCGGCACAGGAGATATCCAACTCACCATCGTGCAGACGGTCAGCGTCGATGGTGTCATCATTGTCACCACCCCGCAGGAAGTCGCACTCATCGATGCACGGAAGGCGATTTCCATGTTTGCAAAAGTGAACGTGCCCATCCTAGGCCTCATCGAAAACATGGCGTGGTTCGAGTGCGATGCGGGGAAAAAATATTTTCTCTTTGGCAAAGACGGCGGCGTCAAAGAAGCCGAACACCTCAACGTCCCCCTGCTAGGCCAGATCCCCATCAACATCGAAACCCGCGAGCGTGGCGACATCGGTGCTCCGATCGCCCTTGTTTCCCCGGAGAAAAACAAAGTCTCCGCCGCCTTTCATCAGATCGCCACCCACGTCCGGGCGAAGCTGCCTACGTGATACAAACATTCTTGTCTGTGCTTTAAGCCGGATTGACATCACGAGCACTTTCAACCGCCTCTTGGGCGAATAAACCAACGGCAAGTCTGCTTGCCAAGCTTTAGACTGCGCGCAGCCCGCTGCCGCTTTCATCTGCCAGCCTGCTGGCCGGGGTGAGACTCGCTTTTTTAATACTGTCGCTCCTCCGCGTTGGTGGATCGAGGGGTGAGTGCCGCGCACATCGCAAGGGAGGGTCTAGCATACTCAAGCGCGGCCTGAGAGAACTAACAAACGCACCCATTGGAGCGATTTGGTTTATGAGACTGATTCGCATGAGCGTGTTTCAATTTGTTACGCGTAATTATTGTTTTATTCAGGCAAAGAATGCGAGATGTGGCCTGCAATCTCATCGCAAGACTGATTCACTGAAACCTGATTGATCATCCAACACGCCTATGAATTCCACTTCCATAAAGTCACAAGTCTCTGCCGAACCCGACCATGAACTCACCGATCACAGTGGCGTAGTCCGAGTCCGTCCGGACCTCGTGCATGCGAAACTGGAGATCGACTTCGATCCTAACAAACTCAGCGAAACGGATGTTCGTAAATTGGTAAAAGAACACAGCGCCCAGGTCTCCTCCGTGCTCGAAAAAAGCATCTATCGACTAGAAGGCAGCGCGTGCGAGGCATGCGCCCTGAAGCTGGAGCGCAAGGTGGAAAAAATCCCCGGCGTCCGCCGGGCCACCGCCACCTATATGGGCAAGGTGTTGTCGGTGACTTTTGATTCAGGTGTCGCGACCGAAGCACAAGTTCTCGGCGATATCATCAGCACCGGAGCAGATATCCAGCCAATGGTGAAAAAAGACAAAGACAGCCGCACGCTCTGGCAGAAGATTCTATCAGGCGAACTCAACGAAGAACTCTCCTGCTGCCTCGGCCTGGTTTCCCTTATTTTCGCCTTGGTGCTGCACAAGAGCCATGGCTTTAACGCGCTGACTAACAGCCTCTATTTCGCCGCCTATGTCTTCGCAGGGCAGGAAGGCGTGCGCTCCGCCATCGCATCGCTAAGAGAAAAGGTGTTGGACATCGATGTGTTGATGGTTCTCGCCGCGCTCGGAGCCGCAATCATCGGTCAGCCCTTCGAGGGGGCACTGCTCCTGTTTCTTTTCAGTTTCTCTAACGTGCTTCAACGCCATGCGATGGAACGTACCCAAAAGGCAATCGAATCGCTGCTCACACTCAGACCCAGCGAAGCTTTGGTAAAACGAGCGGGTGGAACCGTCAAAGTCGCTGTCGAGGAGTTAGAAATCGGTGAAATTGTCATCGTCCGCCCCGGCGAGCAAATTCCAGTGGACGGTGTGATTTCCGAAGGCAGCACGAATGTGGACGAGTCCTCACTAACGGGTGAGTCGATGCCTGTTTCAAAGTCGTTAGGAAGTTCGCTCTTTGCAGGAACTTTGAATCAAAGCGGTGGAATCGAACTGAAAGTCACCAAACTCTCCGAAGATTCCGCTTTGTCACGCATGGTGAAACTGGTGGCCGAAGCCCAGGCGGAAAAATCCAATACCCAGCGATTTCTTGAAACCGCGGAGCAGTATTACGCCATGGGCGTGATTGTTCTAACTATTGTCGTTTTCCTCATTCCTTATCTCTTCCAAGGTGAGACTTTCGCCCATGCCTTCTACCGTGCGATGACCGTGATGGTCGTCGCCTCGCCGTGTGCCTTGGTCATCAGCACTCCCGCCACCGTGCTGTCAGCCATCGGCGGCGCGGCACGGCGCGGCATTCTAATCAAGGGTGGCTCGCATTTGGAACGCGCCGCGAAAATCGATATCGTCGCCATCGACAAAACCGGCACGCTCACCGTTGGAAGGCCATCGCTCACTGAAATCGTGGCGGGCAATCAAATTTTTCCCATCGCGGAACCCCTTCCATCAGAAACACTTGAGATGCTTCGCGCCGCCGCATCCCTCGAAGCAAAGTCGGAGCATCCCCTCGCCCACGCCATCGTCAAAAGCGCCGAGCAGTTAGATCTCACGCTCCCGCTCGCCACCGATTTCCAATCCACCGCAGGCAAGGGTGCGGAAGCCGTGATCGACTCCGTCCGCTACCTCGTCGGCAGTGAGAGGTTGTTTCGCGAGCTCAATGCCGCCGGGCTCGAGGCGCTGGCGGCAGTTGCCAAGCCGCTTCAGGAAAAAGGCAAGACCTGCGTTTGGTTAGGCACCCGCGATGGCGATGCCGTTACTGCGAAAGCAGTGCTCGTGATGGCCGATACCATCCGCCCCGCCGCGCGATATCTAGCAGATGAGTTGCATCGTCTCGGTGTGAAAAAAGTGGTCATGCTTACTGGCGACCAGCACCTCGTCGCGAACGCGATCGCCCAGGAAGCAAAAGTCGATGAAGTCCGCGCGGAGCTACTGCCCGAAGATAAACTCGATGTCATCCGCCAGCTTAAACTCGAAGGCACGGTGATGATGATTGGCGATGGAGTGAACGATGCTCCTGCCCTCGCCATGGCCGACATTGGAATGGCCATGGGAGCCGCCGGGACGGATGTCGCAATGGAAACGGCGGGCATTGTTCTGATGGGAGATCGCTTGGAAAACATTCCGCTTCTGTTAGCCCATGCCCGCCGCGCAAGGCGGGTGCTCCTACAAAATCTAATATTCGCCAGTGCAGTCATCATCGTCCTGATTATTGCAGCACTGGGATTTCACCTTCCACTTCCGTTAGGTGTCGTGGGCCACGAGGGGAGCACCGTTCTTGTCTGTCTCAATGGCCTGAGGCTTCTGCTAATTGCAAAGGCAATCCAATGAACTCCATGATGCACAAAAAATCATTGACCCTATGAAAGCCAGCCGTTTTCCTTCGATCACCACTGGGTTGGTGCTGGCATTTTTCTATCTACCCATCGGCGTGCTAATCGTGAACTCGTTCAATGCCTCGCGTTTTGGTACGACGTGGCAGGGTTTTACGTTCAAATGGTATGAGCGCCTGTTAGCACGTGAGGATCTTTGGATGGCTCTGGGGAATTCGCTGAAGATCGCGACGTTAGCAAGTGTCGGCGCGATGATCTTGGGGACGTGTGCTGCATTGGCATTGCATCGCTATCAATCCCGGCTTCAAACCGCGCATAACCTGCTGGTCACGGTCCCCTTGGTTCTTCCGGAGATTCTGATGGGGATGAGTCTGTTGCTGCTTTTTGTGTCGATCAGTCAGCCGCTGAGTTTGGTGACAGTGACCATCGCCCACGTCACGTTCTGCGTCAGCTATGTGACGCTAGTGGTGCTGGCGCGCTTACAGGATTTCGATTTTCAGGTGGTGGACGCCGCGCGCGATCTCGGGGCGAGTCCGTGGCAGGCGTTTCGGAAAATCGTGATGCCGTTGCTGTCCCCCGGAATTCTCGCAGGCGGACTGCTGGCCTTCACGCTCTCGATCGATGACTTCGTCGTCACCTTTTTTGTCAAAGGCCCGGGCGCGGACACGCTACCAGTCGTGATTTATAGCATGATTAAAAAAAGCCGGGAGTTTCCGGTAATTAACGCGCTGAGCACACTGTTGCTAATCGTCACATTCATCGCAGTCTGGGGAGCACAGCGACTGACGGAGAAAAAAGCTTGAGAGACCAAAGAGCCCGAAACTTTTTTCATAAAAACTTAGTCTAGGCTAAATTTAATTGTTGCAACTAATCGTCGGCATGAGAACGATTCCGACATGACCTTGCTGCTTGCCCGACCGTATGAACACACCTGAAGCCGAAACTCCAGCACCCGCCGAAACCGCATGGCGGCGCAGTGAAGGAATGGTCTCGCTGCCGGAGGTGCACCGAAGCATCGCGATTCCAAAGGGCGCCTCGTTCTGGAGGAAACTATTCGCATTTTCAGGACCCGGTTTTCTCGTCGCCGTAGGCTACATGGACCCTGGCAACTGGGCGACCGATCTGGCTGGTGGAGCGAGTTTCGGCTACTCGCTGCTCTCGGTGATCATGATTTCCAATTTGATGGCGATCCTGCTCCAGCATCTTTGCATCAAGCTCGGCGTGGCGACGGGACGCGATCTTGCGCAAGCCTGCCGCGATCATTATTCCCGGCCGACGGTGTGGTTTCTGTGGGTAATGTGTGAAGTCGCCATCGCCGCCTGTGATCTAGCAGAAGTGATCGGTTCCGCGATTGCCTTACAACTTCTTTTCGGCATTCCTCTGGTGTGGGGTTGCTGCATCACTTGTCTCGACGTATTAGCCGTCCTGTATTTGCAACAACGGGGTTTCCGTTATGTGGAGGCATTGGTGCTCACGCTCATCCTAACAATCGGCGGATGTTTTCTAGCAGAAATGGTTTTTTCCAAGCCGAGCATCGGTGGAATCCTCAATGGCTTTATTCCAAGTGCTGAGATTTTGAGAAATCCGCAGATGCTCTACATCGCCATCGGCATCCTCGGTGCGACGGTGATGCCGCACAATCTCTATCTGCATTCGTCCATCGTGCAGACGCGGAGGTTCGATCAAACTCCTGATGGGAGGCGGGAGGCAATCAAGTTCGGCACCATCGATTCCACCTTCGCGCTGATGTTCGCGCTGTTTATCAATGCCGGTATCCTCATTCTAGCAGCATCGACCTTCCACTGGAGCGGGCACAAAGAAGTGGCTGACATCAAGGACGCCTATCAGCTACTAACTCCGCTGCTTGGGGTAGGCGGAGCAAGTATGCTTTTTGCCATCGCGCTGTTGGCTTCAGGCCAGAATGCCACGCTTACTGGCACGCTTGCCGGGCAAATCGTCATGGAAGGCTTCATCAACATTCGTTTGCAACCATGGCTACGCCGCATCATCACGCGGGGCCTCGCTGTGATCCCGGCGGTTTTTGTTATCGGGTTGTATGGCGAGGGAAAAACGACGGAACTTCTCATCGGCAGCCAAGTGGTTTTAAGTATGCAACTTGCCTTCGCCGTCTGGCCGTTGATGCGCTTCACCGGGGAGAAAGCGAAAATGGGTGAGTTCGTCAATCCCCTCTGGATCAAACTTCTCGGCTGGAGCGTGACGATCATCATCATCACAATGAATCTTAAACTGCTAGTTGATACCTTTATCCCTGTGCCGATCCGAAATCAGGTGTATCAGTTACTTAAACTTCCTACCTTTTGAGCGACCGATGTATCATCACATTCTCATTCCCCTAGAAAATGATTGGGCCGATGCCTCCATCCTCGCCCATGTCCGCGAGCTTGCGCGGATGACAGGTGCCAAGCTGATGTTGGCCCACGTCGCGGATGGCTGGGCTGCTAGAAATTTCAGCAGCCTTGGCCTCCAAGAGAGTGAGGAAATGCGCGAGGACCGCGCCTATCTGGACCGCCGGGTGCAAGAACTTCGCGCTGATGGATTCATTTGTGAGGCGATCCTGCTGCTAGGCGAGCCAGCGGACGAGATTATCAAACTGGTCAACCAACATGATATCGATTTGGTGGCGATGGCGACGCACGGCCATCGGTTCATCGGGGATCTGATTTTGGGAAGCACCTCGCGCAAAGTGAGGCACCACGTAAAAATCCCGGTCCTTCTGCTCATGGCCGAGCGTGGTGCTGCGCCGGAAGCACCTTGAATTCGCAGATTCCAGTCGATCATTTGGAAGCTTGGGCTTGCGTCCTCGGCCTTCCGTGGCCATGGAATGGGCCTCGCCGAGGGGTAAATCCCCAAAACCGAAATGATCGAACAAACCCCCAGTAAACTCATCGTTGGCACGCGAGGCAGCGAACTCGCGCTCGTACAGGCTACGGCCACGGAAGCCGCGCTTGCCGCTGCCTTTCCGCACTTGATCATCGAACGCAAGGTCATCAAAACGACGGGTGACCGGCGCACGGATGTCTCGCTGAGTGAGGTGGCAAAAGCCGAGGGCACTTTTGATAAAGGCGTTTTCATCAAAGAAATCGAAGAGGCGTTAGACACGGGTGAAATCGACATTGCGGTGCATAGCTTGAAGGATCTGCCGACCACCCTGCAAAGCCGCTACTGTCTTGCCGCCGTTCTCGAACGAGCTCCGGTGAGAGATGTCTTGGTGTCACTCAAGCCCGGCGGCCTTGAAGCCTTGCCCAAAGACGCACGCGTGGGAACGAGCAGCGTCCGCCGGGCGAAACAAATCCAATGGCTGCGGCCGGACCTCAAACTCTCCGACCTGCGCGGCAACGTCCCTACTCGTTTAAGAAAACTCGCAGACGACGGCACTTACGATGCTATTTTGTTAGCAGAAGCCGGACTGGTGAGGCTTGGATTCATCTCTGAATTTCCCAACGGTGAACGTTCCGAGCCCGTCATCGAAGTCCCCGGTCTGCATGTCACGCGTCTATCAGAAAGCGAGTTCTTCCCCGCCGCCGGTCAAGGAGCGATTGGGCTCGAAGTCCGCGCGGGCGATGCTGCTAGCCATTTTTACGCACAATCTATCGGCCACAGGGAGACATGGTTACGCATTACCGCAGAGCGTGAGTTTCTCCGTCTGCTAGATGGTGGTTGCCACACGCCCGTTGGAGTCTATTCCTCGATCTCCGGCGATGAAATCCACCTCCACGCCCGCGTTTTCCCCGATGAAGGAGGCACGCCGAAATCTGGAGAGGTCCGCGGTGCTGATCCCCTCACTCTAGCACTCGAGCTTTTCAATTCACTCTCATGAGCAATTCTGGAACCTGTTATCTCGTTGGCGCCGGTCCTGGCGATCTCGGTCTTGTCACCCTCCGTGCGAAGGAGTGTATCGAACTCGCAGATGTGTTAGTTTATGATGCATTGAGCAGCCCGGAGTTGCTCAATTGGACCAAGCGCGACTGTGAGAAAATCTACGTAGGCAAGCGCGCCAAAGATCACTCGGTGCCTCAGGATCAAATCAACGGCATCATCGTCGAAAAAACCAAACAGGGCAAAAATGTCGTCCGACTCAAAGGCGGCGATCCAATGATCTTCGGCCGGGGCGGCGAGGAAGCGGCGGAGCTCGCGGAAGCAGGCGTGCCTTTTGAAATCGTTCCCGGCATCAGCTCGACCATCGCCGGGCCCGCTTACGCCGGCATTCCCGTGACCCACCGCGATCACAACACGCAACTCACCATTTTCACAGGTCATGAAGACCCGACTAAGGGCTTCAGCTCCGTCGATTATGCTCAGCTTGCAAAAGCGCCTGGCACCAAGGTTTTCGTCATGGGTGTCGCACGCCTGCGGGAAATTTGCGCTTCATTTATCGAAAACGGTGCTGCCCCTAACACTCCAATCGCTCTCATTCGCTGGGCCACCACTGGCTCACAAAAAACCATCGAAGGCACACTAACAGACATCGCGGATATCGCGGAGCGCGTGAATTTCACCTCCCCTGCCGTTGCGGTGATCGGCGACGTCGTGAAGGAACGCAAAAAAATTAATTGGTTTGAAAACCGTCCCTTGTTCGGCAAGCGCATCGTCGTCACACGCACCCGCGAGCAAGCGGGTGAACTCAGTAAGGCACTGCGCGATCTCGGTGCCGACGTGGTCGAGCTGCCCACCATCCGCATCGAACCGCCGGAAGATCAGCGTGAGTTTGTGGAACTGGTCACACATGCACACGAGTATGATTGGCTCGTTTTCACCAGTCCTAACGGCGTTGAGCGTTTCTTCGATGCGTTTTTCATCGCCTTCGAAGACGCCCGTAGTTTGGGGAATCCCCGCATCGCAGCAATCGGGGCTGGGACCGCGCAAAAGATCCGCGAATACCGCTTCGCCGTCGATCTCATCCCTGAACGCTTCGTGGCAGAAGGTCTGATAGATGCTTTCAAAAAAGAAGACATCGAAAACCTAACGATGCTCTGGGTAAAAGCCGCCGAAACCCGCGATGTGATCGGCGAAGGACTCACCGCTCTGGGAGCGATCGTCGATAATTGCATCACCTACCGCACTGTCCCCGAGACGGAGGATCCTACCGGTGCCCGTGCCCGCTTCGAAGAAGAAGGTGCGGATCTCATCACGTTTACCTCCAGCTCCACGGTCGATCATTTCTTCGATCTCGGCATTGACTGGCCGGAAGGCTGCGCAGCGGCCAGCATTGGCCCGGTCACCAGCGAAACCCTGCGAAAAAAGGGCATGAAACCCGCATTCGAAGCACCTCAACACGACATTCCCGGTTTGGTTAAAGCCATCGTGAAATATTTCAAGCAACGCGCATGAAACCGCTCATTCTAACCGCTGTCCTCTTCGCTCTTATTTCTCCGCTCCATGCTGCCATCGGAATTGGAGCAAAACCCATCGAAGGAGCCGAGGTGATTCTCGACGGCACCCGAGAAATGTTAGATAACAAGTGGACCTATTGGGAAGGTCCGGCATTCGCCTCCTCCATGCCGATTAAATGGAAGATCGTGGAAGACCCGGTTGATAAAGGCACGGTCCTGATGTCGGACGATCCCGTGTCGGAAGGTGGGAAATATGGATCAGCGGACATCGTGACGAAGAAATCTTATCGAGATTTCCGCCTGCACATCGAGTTTCTGGTCAGCAAGGAAGGCGGAAACAGCGGGGTCTATCTGCAAAACCGTTTTGAAATCCAAATTCTCGACGGTGATCGAACTACGCACGGCATGGCCGCAGTCATCAATGAAGCCGCCTCGCCCTACGAAATTTATAAGGGCACCGGAAAATGGAATAGCTATGACATCGTGTTCCGCGCCGCGCGTTTTCAAGGTGGCACGCTCACTGAAAAGCCGATGGTCAGTTTATTTTTCAATGGTGTTAAGGTTCACTCGAATCAGCCGATTCGCCAAGTCTGGGGCGGGGCCAAATCCGGCATCGACGGCGGAAATGACAGCGGCAAAGGCCTCACCAATGTCCCCGGTGGCATCAAACTCCAGTGCGAGGGCCACGATGTGCGCTTCCGAAATGGATGGATCAAGGAGATCGATCTGAAAACGGCTCTGACGGATTTCACCGAGTGAGCGACTCGGGATTATTTCCGACTTGCGAATAACGTCAGACTTTGTTTCTTTCCGCCCGGCACGGACGCCGCTGTAGCTCAGGGGTAGAGCAATTCATTCGTAATGAATAGGTCGTGAGTTCGAATCTCACCAGCGGCTCCATTGAGGCTTTGTATTTTAAGCCTGGATCACTTGGCACTAACAACCTTCACCTTGGTGGGTTCTGCGGTGGAACGGGCGAATTCATTGACGTATTATTCTATGCATCAAACGTGGGGAATTCGCCCGCTTTGTCCCAACAGAAACCTCCCCAGTAACTAACAGTCGTCTTCTCTCCCAGCTTGAGGATGGCAATTTGATTCAGGGCATCTTCTTCTTGAAAATCTGATTGGCGCCGACCGTGGCGGAAAAAGTTTTCGTTTCGTTAAGTGCGAAATCGGATTCTCGGCTTAGAAAGATGTTAGGCGGGGTTTGGTTTTTACAGATCAACCATCTCACCTTCCTTCAACCCTGCGGAACGCCCAGAAGATCGGGGGAATATGATCGCAGTGAGCCCCTCGAGTCCGAGACATTGTAAATTTACTAAATTTTCTCTTCCCGCCGGGTCCTGAATGAGAATACTCCGTCCGACTTTAAAGTCATTGCCGGGTTAGCTCAGTTGGTAGAGCAACTGATTTGTAATCAGTAGGTCGACGGTTCGAGTCCGTCACCCGGCTCCATACGGAGCAAGGGATTACGGCGGATTGTATCCTACGAATTGAAAAAGGACCTTAGCTATTCCTTTGCCACTTTGTCCGGTCTCCACAGTGGCGCCTTGATGCGGCTACCCTCTCAGGCTGATCCCGCTCTGAAATACAGCGTGTGTCCGTAACAATTTTCATGCCTTGCATGGACGGTTGGCGAAGGGCATTCTAACTCCATGAACAAGGTCTTGCTCCGCGTGGTCCTTTTCCGGGAAGATGGATTGTGGGTCGCCCACGCTTTGGAGATGGATTTGATTGGTGCCGGAGCCACCGAGACTGCTGCGGTCCACGAGTTGCGTTCCAATGCCGACGCGCAGCTTTCCTTTGCAAAGCAGGAAAATTTGAACCCCTTCCGAGAAGCTCCCTCAGAGATTCAAAAGCTGTGGAACGAGGCCAATCTTGCCGCGCTCTGCATGAACAGAACGAGGCTCACGCCCGGAAGCCCGTCAACCCGTGTGTTGGAATGGAATGCCTCCCAAGTTTCCCGGATCAAAGGCAAACGCTTCCAATGCGCTTAAATGGCAATGTCCATCACACTGCGGGATTTTCTCCAACGCATGGCGGAACTCGACCCTTAGATTGAGGTGTTCAAGAACCGGGGCAAAGGAAGCCATTTAATACTTTGCAAGAAAACGGCCACCGGGAAAATCTCTTACCCGATTCCCACCAGCAGCGGAGAGGTCGCCGGTCCTTACCAGAAGGCGGTGATTCAACGCTTCGACTTGCAGGAGGATGCCTCCAAGAAAGGCAGGTAAGTTTCTGGCACTCCGACACAAAAGAACTCCGCCCCGGCGGTATCCAGGGGAGCGATTGGTGCAACTCAGCGTAGCTCGAACAATACTTCTCCTCTCTTCCACATCGGACAGACTTCGACTGGGCGCTTCACGCCTCACATTCACCGCAGCTCCCTCTCAATCGGTCTAATCTTTCAAATGTGTGCTTGTTTTCCGACAACAACCCGCCATAGCCTCCCCGCCCGGCAAGCCAGATGAACTGCGAGTCCGGAATTTTGACTCACATTTGCTCATGGATACGCCTCCTTTTTCTGAACTCGGACTTCCCGATACTCTTCTCGCAGCCATTGAAATTCTCGGCTACGAGCGTCCTTCTCCCATTCAATTCAAAAGCATTCCACCCGCGCTTGAGGGCAAGGACCTGGTCGGGCTTTCTGCCACAGGATCGGGGAAAACTGCTGCTTTCACGTTGCCTGCTCTCGCGAAACTGGATGTGAAGCTCGCCTATCCGCAGGTGCTGATTCTTTGCCCGACCCGAGAACTCGCGGTGCAGGTTTGCGAAGAGGTCCATCGCCTCGGTGCGAAAATGATCGGGCTGCACGCCACTCCTGTTTACGGGGGTGCTCCGATCGATCGCCAGCTCCGGGCCTTGCGCTCGGGTGCGCAACTCGTCGTGGGTACTCCCGGACGCTTGCTAGATCACCTTCGCCGTGGGAGCTTCGATGCCTCCCGCATCAAAATGGCCATCCTCGATGAGGCCGACCGCATGCTGGATATGGGCTTCAAGGACGAAATGGACGAATTGCTCGCCGCTCTGCCCTCAGATCGCCAGACGCTTTTCTTTTCCGCGACGATGAATCCCGGGGTTTCACGCCTCATTCAGAAATTCGGTAACAGCCCGCAGATCGTCGAGATCGAGCAAAAGGCCCGCACGGTTTCCACGGTGGATCAATCGTATTTCGAGGTTCGCCAACGCTCCAAGGTCGAGGTGCTTTCTCGAATCTTGGACATGAATCCGCCGCGTCTCGGCATCATTTTCTGCAACACGAAACGCTCGGTGGACGAATGCACAGAAGACCTCGTGAACCGTGGCTACGCCGCCGATCGACTTCACGGGGATATTACCCAACAAATGCGCGAACGCGTGCTCAAGCGTTTCCGCGAAGGAGCAGTAGAAATTCTGGTGGCCACGGACGTCGCCGCTCGTGGACTTGACATTGATGAAATCGATATCGTTTTCAACTACGACCTACCAACTGACCCGGAAGATTACGTTCACCGCATCGGCCGCACAGGTCGGGCCGGCCGCTCGGGACGGGCTGTTAGTTTTGTTTACGGTCGCGAAATCTATCGGATGCAGGCGATCGAGCGTTATACCCGAAGTGTGGTTCGACGCGAGAAAATTCCCTCCGTGGAACAAGTCGAAGGACGCCGCGCGGATTTGGTTTTCGACGATCTCAAGGAGCGTCTCGAGTCCGGGAAGTTCGACGCCTATCAGGAAAATATCGACCGCCTACTCGAACAAGGCCACACGCCGACTGATATCGCCGGTGCCCTCGTCACCATGATCCGCGAAGCCAGTGGCCGGGAAGGATCACCAATCGAAGAGGACCGCGAACCAATGCGTCACGAGCGCCGTGAGGCTCCCCGACGCGATGACCGCCCTCAGCGCGATGACCGTCCTCAACGCGAAGATCGCGGCCCACGCCCGGATCGTCCGCCCGGTGGTCAGCGGGAACTCATCCCCACCGACCAAGGGATGACCCGTCTTTTTCTGTCACTCGGGAAAACCCATGGCGTCATGGCCAAGGAAATTGTCGGCATGCTCTATCGTGAAGCGGGCCTTCCGGATGGCTGTCTCGGCCGAATCACTTTGTTCCCGAAACACTCGCTGGTCGATGTGCCGGAGCAATTCGTAGGCCAAGTGATTGACCGTACCAAGACCGCCCGCCTGCGCGGCCGCCCGTTCCGTATGGACGTGGATCGCGGGCCACAGTAACAGAATTGTCTTTTCAATTCGCGGCCCACCTTCATGAGCACCGAGGCTGATCTATCAGGAAATCCCCGGCGCTTTATTTTGTTTACGGTTTTCTACAATGCGCGAGCCTACTATCCGGTGCTGGCAATTTTGTTTCTGGATCTCGGTCTAACGCTCGATCAGTTCGTTTTACTAAATCTCATCTGGGCAACGACAATCTTCCTGTTTGAGGTGCCGTCCGGTGCTCTAGCGGATACGATAGGGCGGCGGAAACTCCTGATTATTTCGGCAGGATTGATGGTTCTCGAAATGCTCTGTTTGCTGCTTGCTCCACGTCATGGGGGAGCCGTTCTATTCGCCCTCTGCATTTCTAACCGTATTCTATCCGGCTTGTCGGAGGCTTTCGCCAGCGGGGCGGATGAAGCTCTGGCCTATGACTCGCTGCCGGAAAATGAACACGCGGATGCTTGGGATCGCACGCTGGCTGCAGCGATGCGCTGGCGTTCAGCAGGGTTTGTGATCGCGATGATCCTGGGTGGCCTGCTTTACGATCCTACGATTCTCAATAGGCTCCTGCCCGCAGGATTTCAACTAACAACCGAAGTGGCGCATCGCTTGCCAGTTGCGATTGTACTTGGTCAGGCGCTGATCTGCCTATTCATCACGCTGCGCATGGTGGAGCCGCCAACTGAGGTGACTCATGTAGAGGGAAATACTTGCAGGAATGCAGTCCGCCTCACTTTGCAGACCGCGCGCTGGGTGTTTACCAATCCTCACACATTGGTGATTATCGTCGTCGGCCTATCAATCGATTCGATCGCGCGAAACCTCGCGACCATCAACAGCAGTTACTATCGGCTGATCGAATTAAAGGAATGGACCTACGGAATTGTCGGTGCGAGCATCGGTGTGTTAGGTTGGTTTGTGCCGACGATTTCCCAAAAACTCAACAATCGCTTCGGCACACTCACGAATCTCGCTTTTGCGGCAGTCATCACCCTGATCTGCCTCGCAGCAATCTCCCAAGCATGGCCGATCTACGGACTCCTGCCGGCGATGCTACTGATGACTACGCTCGGTTTTTTGAGCTTCACGGTGAGCCGTGCACTGCACGGAGAAACCGATTCGTCAATGCGGGCCACGGTTCTATCTGTTAAAGGGTTAGCCTTCAATTTGGGCTACGGCCTGTTTAGCCTCGGATTTTCCCAGCTGCTGGGCCATTTTCCAGATCACCCAACAGGAGCGGCTCTGCGTCATGCCTTGGTCTGGCAGGTCCCAGCATTCGCGCTTTTCACGATGGGATTGTTCCCTTGCGCGTGGTGGTTATGGAACCGCAGATGCGCTGCTCTTTGAATCAATCGTCCGCAGCCGCTGCACTTGCTTTACGCAAATATTCACAGATCACTGGGATCCTGTCACCGACTTGATTCATCTCTAACAAATTTTGTCGAAGATCAGCCTCGTGGATAAATTGTTGGCAAATGATATCTGTCATCAACGCAGGATCCTCGGCGCGGTCCAGTAGTGCGAAAACCCCTAACTGCACTTCTTCTGGAAGCGGGCGGATCGCATCCTCCACCGCACCGCGCAGGGTCTTCATGGCCGCGTTGGATTGATGCTCCGGTGTAAAAACGGAGATCATCGGCTCGATACTTGCAAATGGGTAATCCAAGTCGCCGAACCACTCGGTGAAACGGACACGCATCACCCCATGGAGCAGAAGCTGAGAAGTGCCATCGTCCTGCTCACGGGACGCGCGGACCAGCCCGATCGTTCCCACCGGTGCCACACAGTCGGCCAAGCCTTTCGTCTCATCGCCTAACAAGCGAGCCACCGCGAAAATACAATCGCCTTCCAAAGCGTCATCCAACATTTTCCGATAGCGAGGCTCAAATATAAACAGGGGCAATCCCCCGTGGGGAAACAGCGTGCAATTTGGCAACAGCATGACGCCGCAACGCTCGGGTAAATGAATGCTTCCCATATCTTCTGGATCGGTACATTAAAGGGAACTCGATGCAAGTCGGATAGATTCTGCTGTTGTCAGGATATTTCACTTGAATTCTTTGCAAAATAGATTTTTTCAAACAAGTGTCATCTTTTGCACCGCTGTTCGCGGGAATGCTCGAAGCCACCTATTTTTCAAACCAATGATCGAAGTCGAAACCCTCACCAAACAATTCGGTTCCAAAATCGCCGTGAACAACTTGTCATTCACGGTCAAAAAAGGCGAGGTGCTCGGATTTCTCGGGCCTAATGGCGCTGGCAAATCGACCACCATGCGTATGATCACGGGTTTCATCCCACCCACCTCCGGAGATGCTAAACTCTGCGGCATTTCCATGGTGGATCGGCCTGCGGAGGCGAAAACGAAGATTGGCTACCTGCCGGAATCTGCGCCGCTCTATAATGAAATGACGGTCACCGGTTTTCTGAAATTCTGTGCAAGCATCCGCGGCCTGACCGGCACGGCAAAAAACGATGCGGTCGAACGTGCAATCGAAACCTGCTTCTTAAATAGCGTCGCGCTGCAATCCATTGACACGCTTTCCAAAGGATACCGCCACCGCACCTGTCTTGCCCAAGCACTTTTGCACGATCCCGAAGTTCTGATTCTCGACGAGCCGACCGATGGCCTCGACCCGAACCAAAAATTCGAGGTCCGCCAGTTGATCAAGCGTCTCGGCCAGACCAAAGCGATTCTGTTTTCCACCCACATCCTTGAAGAAGTGGAAGCCTCCTGCACGCGAGCCGTCATTGTGGATCGTGGGGTCATCGTGGCCGATGGCACTCCGTCTGAACTTCTCGCACAATCAGGCACCGGTTCGCTCACCGACCTCTTCCGTGCGGTCACGTCCAGCGATACCGAAGCCGCCGCCTGAACTCGAAAAAACTAACGGAAATTTTTATCATGTCTTCCTGCACCATTTACAAACGCGAGCTAAGCAGCTATTTCTCACAGCCCACGGCTTATGCCATCATCGTGATTTTTCTATCACTATCGATGGGGCTTGCATTTAGTTTTGGAAAATTTATGTCCATCGGGGATGCCTCGCTTGAATGGACCTTCTTCTTTTGGCAACCGTGGATTTACATGCTCCTCGCACCGGCAGTGGGAATGAAGTTGTGGGCGGATGAACAACGCACAGGTACCATTGAGCTGCTAGGTACTTTCCCGGTTTCCACTTGGAGCTGTATTCTCGGGAAGTTTTTCGCAGCTGCTACCGTTTGGCTGGTGGCTCTGCTGCTCACTTTCCCCATTGTGATCACGGTGAACTATCTGGGAAATCCTGACAACGGTGCCATTCTAGCTGGTTACATCGGAAGTTTCCTCGTTTGCTGCACTTTTCTCGCCATCACCATGCTGGTCTCGGCCTGCACACGCGACCAAGTGGTCTGTCTAATCGTTTCTGTTGCGATCTGCGTGACTATGGTGCTCTGCGGTTACGATGATTTCACTCGCGAACTTGGGAAAGCTGCTTCGCCCGGAGCAGTGGAAGCCGTGGTTTCCATGGGCGTGTGGGACCACTTCAGCTCGCTCAACCAAGGACTGCTCCGTCTCCAAGATTTGGTCTGGTTCGCATCATTCATTTTCGTATGTCTGTTAGGCACTAGCGCCATTCTATCATCGAAGCGTGCGTAATCGACGACTGTCTTAAATCTCAATTTTCAAATCTCAACTCCTTTCAAATCGCAGACTATGTCAGCAAAAACCACCCACCCGGTCACACGCGCGGCATTCGGCGTCGCCGCTCTCGTCGCCATTGCCATTCTCGCCAATTGGCTTGTCTCCCTCACCCCGCTCGGCAATCGCGGCGTGGACTTCACACAGAACAAAATCCACACGCTGTCCGAGGGCACCCGTGCGATTCTCAGCGAGCTCGATACCCCGGTCGTGATCCGTTACTACGCCTCGCGAAATACCGCCTATATGCCGGAGGAAATGAAACTTCACATGCGCCGCGTCGATGACCTGCTCAAAGAATACTCTAACCTGTCCAAAGGAAAACTCCGCATTGAGAATTTAGATCCAGAGCCTGACACCGATGCCGAGGACTCAGCGAATCTTGATGGGATCAGCGGCCAGCGCATGGAAGATCAAAACCTCTTCTTCGGCCTTGCCATTTCCTGTTTGGATCGGAGTAGCGTGCTGCCCTTCCTCGATCCACGCGAGGAAACGATGCTAGAGTATCAGCTTTCTAAAGCCATCGCCGAAGTCAGCACCGCCACTAAACCGAGAGTCGGCGTGATGTCCGCTCTCGATCTCAAAGGTGCGCCGGCCATGATGCCCGGCCAGCGTCCAACCCCGGGTTGGGTTTTCTATCAACAGTTGAAGCAATCATTTGACGTGGTCGATCTTCCAATGGAAACCGCCGTCATCGATCCGAAATCGATCAAGGTTCTGTTACTGTTCCACCCTGCTGAAATCACCCCGAAAGCCGAGTTTGCGATTGATCAATACGTTCTTAATGGCGGCACGGTGGTTGCTTGTCTTGATGCCTTCTCAGTTGCCGCGCAGATGACCAGCACCCAAAACCCAATGACCGGTGGCGGACAAAACCCTATCAGCTCCACGCTTCCCACCCTTCTTCCTGCGTGGGGCGTTTCGTTCGAGTCTGGTAAAGTTCTGGGAGACTCCACCCTTGCCACCAAGCTCGGGGACAATCGCCTTGGTTTGGGAATTCTAACACTTGGAAAAGATGCGATGCCACAAAAGGACAATGTCATCACCAAAGATCTAGGCTCCGTAACATTGTTTCTACCAGGTGCGTTCAGCATTACCGGCGGCGGCGGGGTTTCAGCTAACAGCTTACTAAAATCTACCACTCATGCGGGATTTATCGATCCACAGAAGGCGGCCCAATTAGATCCATCGCTCAACACCAGCTTCCGCCCCACTGGGACTGCATACGATCTGGTGACCCACCTCACCGGCCACTTCAAAACCGCATTCCCGGATGGCCCTCCCAAAGCCGCAGATGCACCCGCCTCCCCTGAGAAGAAGGAAGAAGCCAAACCTTCTTACCTCAAGGAAAGCGCCACACCGGGCAACGTCTTTCTCATTGCCGATGTCGATGCGTTCTATGATCGCTTCGCCTACAACGTGCAAAACTTCGGTGGTAGCCAAATGGCCACACCAAGCAATGGCAACGCGTCGTTGTTATTCAATCTGCTAGACCAAGCCGTGGGTTCCAAGCATTTGATCGGTTCCCGCTCGCGTTCCGCTGTCCGGCGTCCGTTCACGGTGGTGCAAAAAATGGAATCCGATTTCAGCAAAACCGTGGGCGTGAAAATCGAAGAGTTCCAACAAAAACAAAAAGCCGCTCAGCAAAAACTTAGCGAACTCCAATCTCAGAAATCCGGAGGTTCCGAGCTCTATCTATCCCCAGCGCAAGAGGAAGAAATCAAAAAACTCCGCAAGGAACAGGTGGAATACTCGAAGCTCATCCGCGACCAACAAAAGGAACTCCGACGCCAGAAGGACAAGCTTGCTGGAAATGTCACTCTCCTCAATGTCGCCGCAATGCCTGCTGTCGTGATTCTGCTAGGTCTTGGTCTTTTCATCAAACGCCGCTCCTCGACCCGGGCCCGCTGATTTCAAATCTCAAATTTCAAATCTCAAATTTTCCCAACCATGAACAAACGCCAAGTAATCATTCTTTGGACCATTGCCATCGCACTCGGCATCGCCGTGACCACCGTAAAGCTCAATCAGAAACAGTCCACTCACAGCGCCACCAAACGCAGCGCGGGACAAACGCTTTTTGAATCATTCCCTGGCGCGGATGCCTCCGCGATCGAAATCCAAGGGGCGGGCAGCTCCGTCTCACTGGTAAAAAAGGATAGCTCATGGGTCGTGACCCAGCGTGACAACTATCCAGCTAACATCACATTCATCAATGAACTCATCCGGACCCTGAGCGAGCTCAAGGTGAAGTTAGGAATGGAAGCCGGACCATCCTTCGCTCCACGATTCGGGATGGATGAGACCTCCGCTGTTGCTGCGGATCGCGGATTGACCGCTGTTTTCAAAGATGCTTCCGGCAAAGAAATCGCCAAAGTGTCGCTCGGCAAAAATATCGAAAGTAGCGCGGCACAGTCCCCGATGGGCGGAGGTAATGCCGTTGGACGCTACGTCCGCAATCATGCCGACGACACGGGCTTTTATGCGGTGGGCGAAATGTTTCCCTCCCTCAGCACCGAGGCGAATCGCTGGCTAGCAGACACCTTTGTTAGCCCTGAAAAAATTAAATCCATCACGGTGAGCCAGTCTGATAAAAAAGAACAGGACTGGGTGCTAACACGCGAAACCGAAGAGGCAGAATTCAAGCTCACCGGAGCGACTGCCGCAGAAGTGCTTGATACGGCCGTCACCACGCCACTCAAGAGTTTGTTCTCGTATGCCCATTTTGAGGATGTGGTTCCGAGCGACAAAATTGCCGAGCGCAGCGCACCGGACGGGAAGCGGACGGCCATCATTGAAACATTTGAGGGCTTCACATACACTTTCAACATTTCCCCAGCCAAGCCAAGCCCCGCGGCACCCGTAACGACTAAGCTAGGCGCCCCTCCGGCCGCAGCGGACAACTATCTTCTATCAGTCAGCGTGACGGCCGAGTTGCCCAAGGAGCGTAAGAAAGAGGCGGGTGAAAAGCCGGAGGACGCCAAAACCAAGGATGCCGCTTTCAGTGATCGTCTGAAGACTCTCACCGCGAAGTTGCAACAAGAAAGCAAACTCGCGAGTCGCACCTTTGAAGTCACAAAAACGCTCGTTGAGCCCCTGCTTAAGGACCGTGCCGCACTTATCGCCAAAGCCACTCCGCCACCTGCGCCGGATAGCGGCGGCGGTCACGTTCAGAAGCTTCCCGGCGGCATGATTGCAAGACAGCCTGTCACCACGGCCTCCCCTCCAGTTGAAGCCGTCACCCCTCCAGTTTCAGTTCCAACAGAAGAAGCTGCGCCAAAACAGAAGTAAGGACACGCACGTCTGCCTCACGATCCTGAATCAATCGCTGTTATATTTCCCCATGAGTGTGTTCTTGACCACCCAGCGGGACTGATGCACAGAATCGCAGCGTGTTTTTAGGGAAAAAAGATCGTCCGTATTTTGAAGCTTGGCTTCGCCGGACTGGCAAGCAGTTTGCGGTAAGTGGACGTCTGACCCAGACTGCGATGGTTCTGGCTGCCGAGGACGGCGAAACCGTTGATTACTGGAGAAGCCAACTGCGAGTTCTGCTAGATGGCGAAGAGGTTCCCTCTCTAGCACTTCTCACACGCATCGATGCAATTCTAGCAGGCCCAACGAGACCCAGACCCAACAGTGATTCCCAAGGCGCGCTTTTCTGAGTTTAACAAGTTGATGCCCCGTAAAGTTCAGTCTGCCAGATCTTCGCGATAGTAGACCTTGATGAATTTCATTTTCCGGCCCTCGTCAAAGCCGTGCTCTAGAAATTTATCCGGCTCGGCAACCACAGCGGGTTTCAAACGGATCTCCACCCCGGTATCGAGTTTCATGACTGAGGAAATTCTTTTCTTCGCCTTCGACACATCCTTTTTAGAAATTTCAAAGCGATCATCCAGCCGGTGGCCCTGTTCTTCCTCGATCTTGGAACGATGAGCCGCAAACTTCGCGGCGGCCTCGGGGCTCTTCAGTACCTGTTCCTCAAATTCCTGCAGGCTGAAATTTTCCTTTTGCTCGAAGTAGGTGATCGCATCCCGCGCCGCGCTGGAGGCGTCCCAAGGCGGCGCATCATCATTGGCAGGGGCCTTTTTGGGTGCCTCCTTTTTTTCTTTCTCAAGGAATGCAACGGCCATGTTCGCATATTTGTTAGTCAAGAACGGACTATCAGTAATCGGGACCACGCCCAAGAAGTCACGCACCCAGAAGCGTGAGTCGGAGCCGGTGCGGTCGAAGGTTAGAACGTAGTACCCCTTGCTCGCGAGGTGGTTGAGGATGAGGCAACCTTTGTCGATTTTTTCCGGATTGATCCCATGCTCGGTGTGCAGTTCCAAGTCGCCATCCCGGGTGGAAATACTGAGAAACGGCACCACACTCTCCGACTTTAGAATGCAAAGTCCCTGAGTCAGCTCGCCGTCGATATCGATGTTTTTGATGAGAGAAATGCAGAGATCGCCGGACTTGATGTTCGGGTGGTTTGATTTCGCGTAAAGGCGTTTTGCAATGTCGCAGCCCTTTTCTAACAATCCTTCATCGGAGGCGAAAATCGCAGCTGAGTAGGCATTCATTTCGTGTTGATCGAGCGAAGAATGATGACTGAAACGGTGAGCAGTTAGATTTTTGAACGGCTTGAGGAAAATGGCGGAAAGTGTTTCTTGATCGTCCTCAGCGATTTTAAAAACCTCCTTGGAGGTCTGGAGCGGCTCATCGCGCTGTGGATGACCAACTTTAGCGAGCACTAGACCGGTGGCCGTGGCGGAGGTGAATCGAATTTTCGCAGACATGGGGGCAGGAAGCTAAACAGGCGGCTCGCTTTGAACACTCAGAAATCGGAAATAATTCGCATGCCACGGAGACCCACCTAATCGCTTTTTTTAGAAATCAAACGTCGCCTGTGGTCCTTTTTTCACGGAAGCATCTGCAGCCAAACCTTCACGTAAACCAGCGGCGGCGAATCGAATAAAGCGCCCGAGGATCGCCTCCATCGTCATCGGCGAGCCCGCCCTCTTTCCAAGCAGTTCCCGATGCGTCAGGAGATGGATCAATCCGCCACTCATGAAATGAAATCTGCTTGCCAATTCATCAAAGGGGATTGTTGGAAGCGCCTTACCCAACGCCCGCATGAAACGATCGCTAAGTTGACGAAAATTTTCTTCATAGGCCTGAGACAGACCATCTCCATTCGCCGCGAAAATGCGGCCCAACAGTTGATAAAACAATGCTTCAGGCAACTCTGTCTTGCGGTTCTGAGTGATGATAGGTCTCACAAAAGCATCGATGATTTCCTCCAAGGCGAGAGGCTTCCCTGGGGTTTTTCGCTCTGCCGATTCCAGTCGTGCGATGCGCTCCTCGTTCAATGGAAGGGTGTAATGCATGATCGCCAGGGTGAGCATCCCCTCGCGGCTTCCGAAATGATAGTTGACCGCCGCAACGTTCATTTTAACGAATTGGGTAACATCCCTGACCGACACCGCCTCAAATCCCTTCTTCGCGAACAATTGTTCGGCCGCATTTAATAAGACTCGTTTCGGGCCGGATTCGGGGATGGTTAACTCGCGCATTGGATTGACTCATTTCAAGCGAGCGAGAAACAAAAGTCAAACGAACGATTCAATCGTAAAATTTAATAAAACTTTATTACCAAAATTCATAAAATTTATTGGCATATTACGTATTCGCGTATATTACTGGAGCACTTCTATGTTTCATTTTTTCCAATCAATCGCCAGCAAGTGCCTAAAATCTACCGGCGGCCTTGTTGGTTTTGGAATTAAGTTTTGCGCTAGCCTATTGTGCGCGATCTTCATCAAAGGCCCTTGGACCCTTGTAAACTCAGGGCTAAACTTTAAAAGTGCTGCCATGATGATTATGCTTTGCGCTCCAGCCCTCCTCTTTTGCGCGATGCTGACGATCCCCGCGATTCTTTTCACTTCACCTCAGCAGAACGCCTATTTTTATTTCGCGGAGGGCCTAAACCATGATCCGATCCGCTTTCTTGGGCTGTTGCTTGGATGCACTTGCAGCTTGGTGGCCCTCGCTGTCCCGGCGGCTCAAGATCCTTACTCGTCTGCCGAGTAAGGATCCACTTCTGACGGGCCAGCCATCAATTGTTTGGGGAAATCTGTCCGCGTTTAAATGACCATGAAATTCATGGTATCACTTTCGCTCGATAGAACCGTTTGCCACCCCCTGCCCCGCCAGAGTGAGTAAAGGTAGTAGACGCACTATTCGCAGTAAGAGGTGCACCGAGGCTACTCCACGAGCCGGCAGTTAGGGTGGTGCTCGTTTCAAGTTGATAAACTTTCCCAGAGACCGAGGCAACGGTGATGCTCACGTCGCTTCCTGAAATGGCAATGGCCGTGGCACGCAGCACGGAGGCAGCGGACTGTCCAGCGACAATTATAAATCCCCTCAACGACAATTAAAATTACCCACTTGCGGCGGCGCGACGTGGGGCTCTTCAGACGTCTCCCCCCGCTCCCCTGGGGGACGGGAGGGGAGAAGTCCCCTTGGGGATTTAGGGG
>JANYEC010000030.1 GCA_025363295.1 Akkermansiaceae bacterium | reverse complement strand
GATCTTCGACTTCATCGAATCCTACTACAACCATCACCGCAAACACTCCGCCCTCGCCTACCAAACCCCGGCCCAATTCGAGGCCAAAAACTACTCTAACAATTAAGAGAATTTTGGTCCAGAATACAGTTGCACCTCAATCTGCCAGCCTTGGATGCGGCCGATGCAAAGAATGGCTGTCAATAACATAGCTGCAGCCATGCAGATTACGGAGTAGAGGAGCATATTTCGATAGTTCATGAGGTGTAACTTATGAGAAATGTAATATCACGCTAAAACTAGTGTCGTGTAAAATTTTATTTGTCAGTTAGTGAATTTTAAAATTGTACGATTTTGAGGATGGGTACAATCGGACAGATGGCCGCCAAATTACACCGAATCAAGTTATCTAAATCCGAACGCCGTGCACTCGAAGCCTTCCGCGATCAAAAGCGCAGCAAGGCCTCCGGCATCATGCGTGCGGTCGCCTTTTTGCTTTCCGACGTAAATAGGGTCAGTAGTATGAGATCGAATCAAGGTGTTTTTTTGATTATTTATTAAGGTGGGATTTGGGTGTGAGGATGCTTGCCAGATCGGGTGTTTCGATTTGGCCGGGCTGGTTCTGGACCTTTTGGAATGAAGTTTTTAGTATCAGTCCCAAATAACAGACATTACCTCGCGACTCCACTTGGTATTGCAGTTGTTCATGGTAAGACCTTTGCGATATGAAGCGGCGGGTGCGGTGTATCATTTAACGGCTAGGGGTGACGGCGGGAAAAATGTTTTTAGGACGACAAGGATCGTTTTGCGTGGGTTGACCTGCTAGAAAGGGAAAATGGGCGCTTCGGTTGGCGGGTGCATGCGTGGGTGCTCATGGGGAATCATTTTCATCTTTTGTTAGAGACTCCCGAACCGAATCTGGTGGCGGGGATGAAGTGGCTGCTAGGAGTTTATTCACAAGGTTGGAATCGGCGGAGGGGGCGACGTGGACATGTGTTTCAGGGACGTTACAAGTAATGGTGAGGAGGCAGACAGGAGTTATTTCAAGATTTTAGCGGACTATATTCATTTGAACCCGGTGCGCTCCGGCTGGGTAGGCGGAGAGACCGGGAAGAGCTTGCGAAGTTGGAGGTGGAGCAGTGGTCCGAATGTCGGGCTGACCGTGCGGTTCTAACTGTTTGGAATTCCTGCGGCGGCGAGAATCAGAAGTTTTGTCGTTTCCCAGTCGATGCACGCATCCGTGATGCTTTGTCCGAAAACCAGTTGATCGAGAGGCTGCGGAAATTTTTGGGCACCGGCGACGAGGTTGCTTTCGAGCATTGCGCCGATGATCGAGGTGTCTCCTGCAGCCCGCTGGCGGACTATTTCAGCAAAGACTTCTGGCATCAGCTTGTGATCCTTGCGACAGTTTCCATGGCTGGCGTCGATCATGATGGCGGGTTTTAAACCACTTTTTACTAACATTTCTCGGGTTGTGGCCACACTTTGAGCATCGTGATTAGGCCCGTTCTCGCCGCCACGGAGGATGATGTGGCAGTCGGGATTTCCGGTCGTGGTGACGGCGGAGGCACGTCCGTCCATACCGACTCCGAGGAACGTTTGAGGATGGGTGGCAGCCTTGATCGCATTGATCGCGGGTTCGAGATTCCCGAGCGTGCCGTTCTTGAATCCGAGCGGCATCGACAGCCCGCTGGCCATTTGGCGGTGGGTTTGCGACTCGGTGGTGCGCGCGCCGATGGCCGACCAGCAAATCAGATCGGAAATGTATTGCGGCGTGATGGGATCGAGAAGCTCGGTGGCAGTGGGAATGCCGAGGCGGACTACATCCAACAGAAACTGACGGGCACGATACAGGCCCTCCGCGATTTTGTTAGTTCCATCGAGATGAGGATCCATGATCAGTCCTTTCCAACCGACAGTGGTGCGGGGCTTTTCGAAATACACGCGCATCACCAGTAGCATCGTGTCCTTCACTTCTTCCGCGAGCTTGGCAAAACGCTCTGCATACTCGCGTCCGGCCACCACGTCATGGATCGAGCATGGACCGACGATGACAAGGAAGCGCGGGTCGTTTCCAAAAATGATGTCCCGGATTTCGCGGCGGCTGCGGGCGATGAAATCGGTGTCGGCCTCGCTCGGTGGCAGGAGTTGGATCAATTCTTCAGGGGCGGGGAGGGCCACGTTTGAACTGACGTGGAGATCGCTAACGGCTTGCATGGAATTTTATATTAGGGAAGTGGGTGTTGCACCGGGGATTCATCGCCAAAAAGCAGTTCCGGATCTTGATGCCACGGGATTCCGATATTTGCATTGCGTTGGAGGTCCGCGATGACCTGCGCTCCTAGCAGAACAATCAAAGCAATGGCTTCCAAGGTCAGTAGGACGATGATGATCGTGGCCATCGACCCGTAAACGACGTTTACCATCGAAACATTGGTATAATAATAAACCAAAACATGCCGCACGAGCTCCCATAAGATGGTGGCGGTGAATCCTCCTGCCAGTGCCCGGTGGAAAGAAATTCTAGCAACGGGCATGATCTTGTAGAATAATGTGAAAAGCATCACGAGGCCTAGCAATCCGATGAGGTAGATGATGGTGCCGAGGTATTGATGAAGTGATAGATCGATTCCCAAGAGGTAATGAGTTCGTACGCTTTTGACATCGACTAGAGCATTCACCGTTGTGACGACAATTAAGCCGCCTGCCACGATGAGGATGAACAAGTAAGGCATCAGAGCGGAGACCCAAAATTTCCGTTTCAAGGTCGGCAGCGGGCGTTGGAAGATAATCGCTATGGCATCTTCGATCACGCGGAAGGCCATCGAGCTGAAAAACAAAAGCGTGAGCAGTCCCAACCACCCGACGATTTCCCGAGCTCGGAGAAATGCCAATAGAACTTCGGTGAGCGTGGTCGCAAAGCCCGGGGCGATCAGTGAGACTTCGGTTGTTAGTGAAGAGAGCAAAAGCGTCTGATCAAAAAAGTGGGAGAAGATCACCATCAGCACGGCGCAGAGAGGGATCAGCGAAAGCATCATATTCTGGGCGACGGCTGCGGTGAGCAACAGACCGTGATTGCGGAGGAAAAAATCCCGCAGCACCCGTCCGCTGAAGCGGAAAATATTGAACAGGTGCTTTTCCATCCTGCACGACTGTGGATGCGATCTCGGTAAGGGGCAAACTCAAAGCACTTCCGGAGATCACAGATGAAGCGAAGCTTCCATTAGCTTGAGGAAATCCGCACGGTCTGCGGGGAGATCGACTGAATCGATTTCCCGTGCAAGCGCGGAGAGCAGATCGCTGTCTATCATACCGGCCTGGTCTCCGGCAAGCCATTGGGAATAGGCACAGACGAGCGAGGCGAACCGCGCATCGTTGGAGGGTTCATTGTCGCCGCTGCGAGTGATGGTGATGCCCGCTGCCGGTTCCTCGTTCACGCTCCATGAGATGGTGCCTAAATCACCGGTTACTGCTGTTGGCTCGATTTCGATTGCGAGTGAGGTCGCAGATCTAGCAGCCAGCCTGGTGGTGGTGACTGCGGCGATGGAGTCCTCGTTAGGAATGAAACCCAGGAGGCGATAATGGAAAACGGCGGTGGGGCTCGGGTGGAACACGACTTTGGCGTCGCAGTCGTTGTTCGCGTTGCCTCGGATAGAAATGAGGAGGAGAGTGGCGGAGGGTTTCCACGGACATGGTAAGGTTTCCGCCGCGAGGGTAGCGGTGTGCGCACTGATGCCTTCGTCGCGGTTATCTGGATGCCACGTTTGTTTCTGCGCCCGTGCGATCGCCGTGACTCCATTGAGGCGAATCGGAAAACAGTTGAGAATTTCCTCAAGCCGCACGCTCTCCTTGGTAGGGAGTTTGCGTTCGATCCGGATGGATTGGGTGATGGCGTCAAGATTAGGCTTTCCCGATAGAATCGGCAATTCGAGTGACGGGCCATCCGCTGCGGTAACATAGCCACGTGAAATTAAAACAGGTGCTTGGTTGTTTAAATTGGGGATGTTAGGTTGCTCGGCGACCACCTCCGGGGGAAGTGCGGTCGGGGGTGAAGCAGCGATCGATTTTCCAACAGGAACAGCTGGTTGCGGCTTTGTGGGCAACACCGTGTCGGCGGTGGCAGCGACTTTGGCGGCCTTAGTGTTCGGAGCCCGCGTGTAGACGAAGAGCGCAATGATTACTGCTGCGGCAGCGGCGAGTGAGATGAACCCTGGCTTCCAATTGCGGCGATACAAATCGTAGCCCTCCTGCTTGCCCGTTAGATCAGCCTGCCGTGCGGCTTGGAGAATACTTGCGCGTTGACCAGAGAGCATTTTGTTAGGTAAAGGCGTTAAATGATCCGTGAGTGATTTTTGAATGGCCGCTAACTCTGTGAGGGCGCTTTGCACTGCTGGATTGGAGGCCGCCGCGAGCTCAACTGCGGCAGCTTCCTCAGGACCTAACTCTCCGAGGAGGTAGGACGTAATACGCGGGTCTTCCGGGTGCAGTTTCATTTTAGATCGTCGGGGAGAATGTCGCGGAGGCGTTTGAGGCCGGTGTGGATGAGGAAGCCGATATTGCCTGTGGTGAGTCCCGTGACTTCACGGATTTCCAGATAGCTGAGGTTCTGTTGGAATTTGAGAAGAATGACCTCTCGTTGGTTAGGTGATAGGTGATTGAGGAATCCCATGAGCAGTGACAGGCGTTCCTCGTGCTCGGCACTTTCATCCGGTTGGAGGTCAGGTCCGGCGACTTTTTGCCAACGGATGTCATCGAGAGGGGTAATGCGTTTTTCCTTCCGAAGAATATCGAGAGCTCGGTTTCGACACACGGTGAAGAGCCATGACTTAAGATTTGCCTCCACCTTAGCGACATCCTGCTGACAGAGCCGGATGAAGGTGTCTTGCACCACATCACGCGCGCGGTCGATGTCATGGAGAATGGTCGTGGCGTAAGCAATGAGTTGCGATTCGTAATCTCCCAGTGCTTGCTCGACGAATTTTTCACAGCAGGGTGAGAAAGAAGTTTCTTCATCGGAGGGCGCGGCGTTCTCTGGTGGAACGTCGGGCGGTCCGGAGATATTAGGAGAAACTTCTGCGGATTCCATGATGTCAGCGGATGAAATAGCTGAGGTGTTCGAGTTCCAGCGCCAGATCGACGTTATTCACGGTGACGTCCGGGGTGACTTCGAGCACGATGGGGGAGAAATTGAGGATGCCTTGGATGCCAGCTGCGACGAGGCGGTTGACCACTGCTTGGGCGAATTCGACGGGAACGCAAAGGATGGCAAGTTTCACGGAGTTTTCCCCGATGAAGGACTCCAGGTCGGAGTCGGGATAAACTGCTAACAGAACCCCGCGGGATCGAGCGGCGTCGGGGTTCGCATCAAAGGCGGCGACCACCTCGAAACCTTCCTTCTCGAAGCCATGATAACGTAAGAGGGCAGACCCCAAGTTGCCCGCGCCTACCAGAATCACAGGTTGGAGATGTTCGCGGCCGAGGGTGTCCCGAATGGTGGATAATAGAATATCCACCGGGTAGCCGAGGCCGCGGGTGCCGAATTGCCCGAAGTAAGCGAGGTCTTTGCGAAGCTGTGCGGACTTGACTCCAGCCGCCTTTGCTAAGGTGGTTGAACTCACCGTTTCGACCTCGTTTGCCTTCAACTTCTGAAGGCAACGATAGTAAATGGAAAGCCGGTAGATCGCCTTTTTCGGGATGTCGATCTTGCCGATTTTTTCGGAAGTGTCCACAGGGACGATTATTTTTGTTAGAGGGCTTTTGGCGTTTGCAGAAGAGCGGAAACCCGGTTGAGGAGCACACCCGCCCCACCGCCATCAACGACGCGGTGATCAAAGGTGAGCAAAAGATCGGCGACGGTGGCCGGGAGGAAAACCTCTGCTTCTTTGCTCCATACCGGCTTTTTTATCCCGGCTCCGATGCCAAGAATCAGAGTTTCATTTGGCAAGGGGATTGGCGTGCCGGTGGTGAGTCCGAAGGTGCCGAAGTTCGTCACCGTCGCGATGCCGCCGCGACAATCATCCTCCGTTAGACGGCGGCGGCGGGCGCGGTCCACGAGATCATCGTATTCGGAAATGAGGTCGCGGAGGGATTTTTGGTCCACTTTTCTAACGACTGGGACCACGACTCCATCTTCGACCTGCACGGCCACGCCGATGTCGAACGAGCGGGGATGGACCACCTTGTCGCCAATGAGATAACCGGCGGTTGTTGGGTTTTCCGTTAGGGCGAGCGCGAAGGCACGCAGCAGATAGAGAGTCAGTCCCGGCTTGGGCGAGTGGTCGCGGCGGTGATTCAACACGCGGTCCAAATTGACTGGCAGCCCGACGGTGGCCAGCGGGCGAGTCCAACTGCGGCGCATGGCGTCCGCCACCGCGAGCCGCATGGGAGAAGCATGAGTGTTAGGCCAAGCTTCGAGGTAATTGAGGAATCGTTCGAGATCTTCGACTGTCACGCGTCCTCCTGCACCCGTTCCGGCGATGGCAGAAATATCGGCCTCGCGGATTCCGAGATCATCCATGCGGGCGCGCATCCGCGGTGAAATGTAGTGGGCTCCCATCGTTCCGGTGGGCACGGGCAGCCCTTTCACGCTTGGGACGACGGCGGGAGCTTCCTCGTAAGCGTCATCATCGAGTGCGAAATGCAGGTTGGCCTCGGCTTGTGCTGGGTTGCTAGAATGGCTGCCTGCGGTGCGCTTGGCTTCGAGTGATTCTAACGTGTCCACTCCGGTCCGGGCAATTTCATCCTCCGTAACATCCAACAGACCTAACAGTGTGCCCACGGAATAAGAAACTCCTTCAAGCGCACGGATTTCCGAAACGACGCCATCACAGAGCGTGGTCACTCCCATCACCGCCTTGTTAGTTTCCACTTCGATGATCTCTTGGTCGGTGCGCACCGAATCTCCGACCGAGATTCCCAGACGGATGATTGTAGCTTCGGCGATGGATTCTCCGAGCTGGGGCATGAGAATGGGGACCGTAGGCATGTTAGGAAATGATTAGAACTTTAAGAATTGAGATTTGAAACTTCTAGAAGGTAAGCAACTTGCGGAGTGCTTCGCAAATGGATTCGGGGGTCGGGCGGTGGGCAGCCCAGAGTTTCGGGTGATAGGGAACCGGGGTATCCCGTGCATTCAGCCGCTGCGGTGGGGCATCTAGCAAATGAAAGCCTTCTTCACAAACACGCGAAACGACCTCAGCCGTGACACCTCCCCATGGGAACGCTTCACCCACAGCGAGCAAACGTCCAGTGCGCGCGACGGACGCTAGGATCGTATCGAGGTCGAGGGGCTTCACCGAGCGCAGATCCACCACTTCGATTTCCCAACCGTCCTGTTGGAGTCGATCTGCAGCGCGGACTGCTTCATGCACCATCGCACTGTAAGCGACAACGGTGGCATGTTTCCCGGGGCGAATGATCCGTGCCTGCCCGATGGGCAGGTGATCGCCGTTGATCGACTGCGCCTTCAGCCACCGATAGAGAAATTTATGTTCACAAAAGATAACAGGATCATCGAGCGCCACGCCATCGATCAACATGTGATAGGCATCCGAAACCGTTGCAGGTGTTAGGACGACGAGCCCTGGATATTGGGCGTAGATTCCTTCCATGCTTTGACTGTGGAAAGGACCGGAGCCGGGAGTGCCGCCGGAGGGCAAGCGCACGGTGATCGGAATCGGCATACCAGTGCGGTAAAAGTGAGTTGCCGCTTGGTTGACGAGTTGGTTGAACGCCAGTGATGAAAAATCCGCGAATTGCATTTCCACGATTGGACGCATGCCCTCGATTGCCGCCCCCACGGCGAGGCCGATCATCGCGTCTTCCGAGATCGGAGCATCGAAGACTCTGCCGGGAAACTGTTCTGCTAGGCCTTTCGTCGCTTTGAAAGCCCCCCCGAAAGTGGCGATGTCTTGGCCGTAGAGGAAAACACGAGGATCTTCGCGCAGGAGTTTTTCCTGAGCTTCTCGGATGGCGTCGATGTAGGTCACACTCACTGGGCGGCGCAGGTCTGAGGGATTGGGAAACGGGTGGATAGAGCAGTCCAGTCTTCCTGATAGGGATCTGGCGGCGCTTCCTGTTGAGCTTGCGCCACGGCTCGCTGAACTTCTTCCGCGAATTGATCCTGCCAGGCTAAAATCTCATCCACGGTGGCGATTCCGTTTTCGACGAGTTGGCGCATCGCTACTTCCACGCAATCGCGGCCATAGTGACCGCTTTTGATTTCTGTTGGAACGTAGGAGCCATCGTCATGTTCGCCGTGGCCTGAGAGGCGCAGCAAACGGGCGACCACCAATTGCGGCCCGCCACCTTCACGCGCCCGCCGCACGGCCTCGCTGATCACCGATGCACAAGCTAACAAATCCGTGCCATCCACCGAGAAACCACCCACTCCGTAGCCGCGTGCTTTCTCTACCAGATCCGCACAGGCGAACTGTCGGTGATTCGGCGTGGAGTAGGCGAATTGATTGTTGCCCACAATGACCACCATCGGCAGGTGCTCGACGGCTGCTAGATTTAAGCCCTCATGAAATGCTCCGGTTGAGGTCGCTCCGTCGCCGATGCACGTGGCCCCCACGCGGCCATTCAAAGTTCCTTGCAGCCGCTTCGCAAAAAGCATTCCGGCAACCACCGGCACCTGCGCGCCGAGGTGCGAAATCATCGCCGGCATTCCCATTTCGGGCCGCCCGCGGTGGATATTTCCATCCCTTCCGCGCATCGGCCCCAGCGCGGAACCGAGGTAGGTGCGGGTGCAGTCGATGAGCGGTTCACCGAAGGCCGTCCGCCCTGCCTGATCGCGGATCAATGGTGCGAAAAAGTCCGTGCCCTGGATCAAAGCGGTTCCAAGCGTGGCGCTGACCGCCTCCTGACCGCGTCCGAGATATACGCCACCGACGATTTTCCCCGCTTTGTAGAGGCTGGAGAGCTTGTTTTCGAGGATCCGGGCTTTAAGCATCGAATGAAACACCGACCTCAGGAAATCGTGGTTCATCACCACTCCATCGGCGAAAGGCTGCATATCCAATTGGGGCACGCAGGGATGCTAAAACAATGAGAACGAAACCTGCAACCGCTTTCCCGAAAACTCATTCAACCCCGACGGTTCCAAGCGACGAGTTCCTTGTAAACCAACCCATGACCTCCGAAAAGATCCAGCGCACTGCCTACCGTTACGTCTACTTTTCCCTGCCCTGCGGATTCCACCAATAGCAGATCGGCGCTTGTTGCCGCGCCGCCTGCATAGGTGATCGGGATTTTACCCCATGTTCCAAGCATGGCCACCAAGTCGGCATCGATTCCACCGCACAGGCCCTCTACATCGGCTGCATGGATCAGAAACTCGGCGCAAAACGGGGCGAGCCGGTCTAACGTCGCATCATTTAAGGCAAGTTCCGTCAAAGTCTGCCAGCGGTTCATCGCAACCGTCCAGCCGCCGTCGGTGGCACGGCACGAAAGGTCGATCACTAGCTTCTCGCGGCCGATCGCCCTGACCAGCGAATGGAGAGTTTCCTCCAAAAATTTTCCATCAGGGTCAAACAGCGCTGAAGTCACGATCACTTGGCTCGCCCCCGCCTCCAACCATTCTGCCGCATTGCTCTCATCCATCCCGCCGCCGATTTGCAAGCCGCCGGGCCAAGTGGACAGCGCCTCGCGCGCCGCTCTATCATTCCCCGGTCCCAGCTTGATCACGTGCCCGCCCTGCAAGTCATCCTCCCGAAAGCGCTTCGCAAACCAAGCAGGCGGATGTTCGGAAACGAAATTCTCCACCGGCCCCGGCCCCTCATCGCGCAAGCTACCCCCCACGATTTGTTTCACCTTACCTTGGTGGAGATCAATGCACGGGCGGAATTTTGTCATGATGCGGAAAACTGACGTCGTGCGGATTCTCGCTAGCCTCCATCCCACCGCAAGAAGGAACTGGTGATCGCGGCGGGGCGGGGACTCGAAAAATGGGGAGCACACGCGCACCTTGCGCGGCGCACGTCATGGACGCCGGGATCCCTATTTCCTGATAGACGGCGGGCTGGACGCTTATTTTTTCGAATCGCCAACCGTTCGGACAAATTGGACATTTGCAGAGACAAACCCTCTGACACCTATCATGAAGCTCGTTTTCCGTCTGAATTACCACACCATCCCCGGCCAGTCACTTTGGTTGAAATACGCAATCGTGCTTGGCGCAGGCGGGGTCCGTTTTGATCAAGTGGCAGCGCTGCATTGGATCAATGACCAGCAATGGGAGACGGAAATCGATATCAAAGGAGCAGGGGAGTTCCGCATGGAATACAGCTATCAGCTCCGCCAGTTAGGTAATGGAATGAAGCTCGATGAATGGCTTGCACCACGGGCGATGGAGTTCGACCCGGCCACAAATGATGCGCTATTATTGTTAGATTCTTGGTGTTCGGCTGGCACAGTCGATTACGCATTCGAGACCAATGCATTTCGCGCGGTGCTGCCCGCTCGTGGGCCATTTGAAGTATTAGATACTCCGCCGGCCGCTAACCATTCATTCCAACTCAGAATGGCGGCGGTGCCAAAGGGCTGGGTGCCTTGTTTGATAGGAAGTGTGAAGGAAATTGGGGATTGGGGATGGCACCATGCAGTGCCCTTGCAGGAAGTTTCTCCGAATGTCTGGCAGCAAAATCTCTATCTTCCTAACGACTGGGGGATTCAGTATAAATACGGAATGTTCGATCTGCGTCTAAAATGCGTGGTCAGTATGGAGCTGGGGGAAAATCGCTGGCTTCCTGAGCGAGAATACGGCAAGCAGCAATGGACGAAAGTAAGCGATGAAGCCTATCGTCGTGATGCGTCTGGATTGTTCCATGGGGCAGGTGTGGCGATTCCCGTGTTTTCTCTGCGCAGCCGGAATAGCCTTGGTGTCGGTGAGTTCGCAGATCTCAAGCCTCTAGCAGATTGGGCGCACGGCGTGGGCCTCAAGCTGATCCAGATCCTCCCGATCAATGACACAACCTCATCGCACGATTGGACGGATTCCTATCCGTATTCGGCCATCAGTGTATTTGCGCTGCACCCGCTCTATCTGAGGATCGATGATTTGAATTATATCATGCCTGCGGAGTTCGGCAGCGAACTGGAAGCCGCGCGCGCCACGCTCAACCCGCTCGCGCAGGTGAACTACGAGGCGGTCATGGCAGTGAAAATCAAACTGACGCGGCAGATTTTCGAGAAACATTTCAAAGTCATTTCATCTAACGATAAGTTTAAATCCTTTCTCGAAGCGAACGGCGCATGGGTGGTTCCTTACGCTGCGTTCTGCGTGAAGCGCGATCATTTTGGCACGGCAGATTTTTCCCTCTGGGAGGATTGGGCGGTATTCGACGCGAAGAAAGTTAATGTGCTGATGGATCAAGCCCACCCGGAACATCGAGAGGTGATCTATCATATTTGGTTGCAATATGAACTGGATCTTCAACTCGCGGATGCCGTGGCCCATCTGCATCGCAACGGACTTGCGTTGAAGGGTGATTTGCCCATTGGCATCGACCGTCAATCCGTGGATGCCTGGTCGATGAGCCACCTTTTCAAGATGGACGCGCAAGCGGGTGCCCCACCGGATGCTTTCGCCGTGAAAGGCCAGAACTGGGGATTTCCGACCTATCATTGGGAAGTGATGCAAGAGGACGACTACGCTTGGTGGCGTTCGCGCTTTGCTCAGCTCAGTCGTTATTTTGATGCCTATCGAATCGATCACATCCTCGGATTTTTCCGGATCTGGCAGGTGCCTTATGATCATGTCGAGGGGATCATGGGCCATTTCGATCCAGCGATGGCGATCCATGTAGATGAAATGAGGCAGCGCGGGATCGACTTTGATTATAACAGATATTGCCGCCCCTATATTCGCGAGCATTCTCTATCGGAGCGTTTCGGGGATGCGGTTGAGGAAGTGAAAAACCTATACTTGCATGACAGTGGCTCAGGCTATTGGCAGTTACGGGAAAATTTTTCCACCCAGCGCCGCATCGTTGATTATTTTTCTACCCAGCCCAAAAATGATTATAACAACTGGATCATGGGATGCCTGCTAGATTGTGCGAGCGATGTGCTTTTCTTCGAGGTGCCCGGCTCGCATGGTGTCCTCTTTCATCCACGTTGCTCGATGCAGACGACTAAGTCCTATCAGGAACTTCATTCAGACGTCCGCAGCCGCGTGGAGGATTTGTATATTGATTATTTCTATCGCCGTCAGGAGGACTTTTGGCAGGCGAGGGGATACGCAAAATTGCCCGCGATGCGCCAAGCCAGCCCCATGCTGCTCTGCGGCGAGGATCTCGGCATGGTCCCTGCCTGCGTGCCGGATGTGCTGAAGGAACTGGGGATTCTCTCGCTAGAAATCCAACGCATGCCGAAGACTCATGAGATCGAGTTTTTTAACCCGGCTAATGCACCTTATATGAGTGTCGTCAGTCCATCGACTCACGACATGCCTACTCTTCGCGCTTGGTGGCACGAGGACTCTCGGACGACGGCGCGGTTTGCGTGGCAGATGTTCGGAATTGATTTCGCGTCATCTTCCCTGTCCGGTGAAGTATCAACTCGCATCATTGAGCAGCACCTCTATTCTCCGGCAATGTGGGCAATTTTCCCACTTCAGGATCTGTTAGCAATGGACGAAGAGCTACGCCATCCTGAGCCGGAATCGGAACGCATCAATGTGCCTGCGATCATGCCGTTTTACTGGCGCTATCGCATGCATTTGGATTTGGATGAACTTGCCGCTGCGGACGGCTTCAACGCCAAGCTGGCAGGGCTGGTGCAAATGGCGAACCGCTGACAGTCAGGAGTCCGTAGTTCGCAAAGTACATGAAACGAGCTGCGGCCGATTCCCAGCTATTTCGCGTTGATCATCTTCTCGCCTGTCGCTCCCCGTTCGAGATTCCTCCACAGATCAAAAATTCGACCCCGCACTTTCCCTGTGAGCTATCTTGTGGATACCCATGTCTTCAGCGAACTTTGCCGCTGATTTCCAGAAACGGGGGTGAAGCTCATCAATCCCTATGCAACCTAGTGTTTCGTAAAATTCACAATGACGGATGGGGAGGTGGCGAAGCATCGTTAGGGAGCACACGCGAGGGCGCGTGTGCTCCCCAAGATTTTGAACCTCCGCGGCATCCACCAATGACTACTTTACGAGACACTCGCTGCTATGAGATCAATTTCCTATTTTTCAAGACCATGCCTTGACCCCGCGCGGGGTGGGGGAATATGGTCCGCACGATTTCAACGTGTCAGCGCACGATCCCAGACGCCATCATGAACATTCACGAATACCAGGCCAAAGAGCTTTTCGATCGTTTCCAAGTCCCAAGCCCTCGCGGAACTGTGGCGAGCACCCCGGAAGAAGCCGCCGAGGCAGCCCGACAATTTCCGGGGGCGAAGCTAGTCATCAAGGCCCAAGTTCACGCGGGTGGTCGGGGAAAAGGTCATTTCACCAACGGTTTTAAAGGTGGCGTGCATCTCATCGAGTCGCCGGAGCAGGCCGCTGAGTTTGCCGGGAAAATGCTCAATGAAACCCTCGTCACCGTGCAAACCGGTGAGGCCGGAAAACTCGTCGGCAAGGTGATGATCGCCGAGGCCGTGGACATCACGCACGAATACTACCTCGCGATCCTCATGGACCGCGCCACCTGCCGCCCGGTGATCGTCGTTTCCACCGAGGGCGGCATGAGCATCGAGGACGTGGCGCATGACACACCGGAAAAAATCGTCCGGCAGTTCGTTCATCCATTGTTAGGTCTTCAGGGTTACGAAATCCGCAAGCTAACAGCCGCGCTCGGCCTCACCGGCGACATCGCCAAACAGTTTTCCAAACTCCTCACGAACCTCTATCAGCTCTTTATTTCCTGCGATTGCTCGATGCTGGAAATCAACCCGCTCGTCACCACCCCGGACGGCCGGGTGCTCGCGCTCGATGCGAAATTTGGCTTCGATGACAATGCACTCTACCGCCACCCGGACATCGTCGCCATGCGCGATAAGTCCGAGGAAGACCCCCGTGAAGTTGCCGCCTCCGAGTTCGAGCTGAACTACATCGGCCTCGATGGCAACATCGCCTGCCTCGTCAACGGTGCCGGTCTCGCGATGGCCACCATGGACATCATCAAGCACTACGGCGGCGATCCCGCCAATTTCCTCGACGTCGGCGGCGGCGCATCCAAAGAGCAGGTTACCGCCGCGTTCAAGATCATCCTCGGTGATCCGAACGTGAAGGGTATCCTCATCAACATCTTCGGCGGCATCATGGATTGCAATATCATCGCCGAGGGCGTCATCGCCGCCGCCAAGGAAACCGGCCTACCGATTCCGCTCGTTGTCCGCCTCGAAGGCAACAATGTCGATATGGGCAAAGCCACCCTCGCCGCGTCCGGCCTCAACATCGTCAACGCCAGTGACATGGCGGATGGCGCGAAGAAGATCGTCGCGGCCGTTGCCTGAAAACTCCCTATCCGATGACGCTTCGGCAATTCTACGACTGGCAGACATTGGGGGGGGCGAAAAACGTCTCCCGCCTCGTTGCCGCGTTAGAAGAACGTGAGATCTCTTGGTGCATGATCGGTTGCCTAGCCGTGAATCATTGGGCGCTGGAGCCAATGACAACGGCGGATGTAGATCTTGTGATCGTTTCGGAGAAGATTGAGGAGGCGGCCGATACCCTTAAAAGCCTTGGTTTTTCCGAGAGAAGATTCCCAGGGTCCATCAACTTCAAAGGCGAGTCGAAAGTCTCCATCCAAATCAGCACCGAGGAAATGTATCTCGATTTTCCACAGCGCTCCGTTCCTGCGAACGTTCACGGCATACTGATGCATGTCGCTTCGCTGGAGGACACGCTCGCTGGGAAACTCGCTGCCTATGCCGACAAGGAGCGTCGCGGTAGCAAGCGCATGAAAGACTTAACTGATATTTCACGGCTCTTGGAAGCACACCCAGAGATCAGGGAAAAAATACCATCCGAAATCTTCTCCCGCCTCGAATCTTGAAAACTCCCAACTGAAATCTAGCAAACTTTTCTTATGGCCATCCTCATCGACGAAAACACCAAGCTCCTTGTCCAAGGAATCACCGGCAGCTTCGGCGCACGCCACGCTTCTCTATCACTTGCTTACGGCACCAAGCTTGTCGCCGGCGTCACTCCCGGAAAAGGCGGGCAGAAATTCGAGGACGTGGTGCCGATTTTCAACACGGTTTCCGAAGCAGTGAACGAAACCGGAGCCACCGCTTCCGCCATCTTCGTGCCGCCACCATTCGCCGCCGATGCCATCCTCGAAGCCGCCGACGCGGGCGTGGAACTCATCGTCTGCATCACCGAAGGAATTCCGGTGATGGACATGATGCGCGTCAAGGAAGCCCTCCGTGGTTCTAAATCCCGCCTCGTCGGGCCTAACTGCCCCGGCATCGTCACCCCCGGTCGCGGGGAGAAATCCCATGGCGGCTGCCGCATCGGCATCGCGCCGGGCTACATCCATAAGCGCGGAAATGTCGGTGTCGTCTCGCGTTCCGGCACGCTCACCTACGAAGCGGTCTTCCAACTCACCCAGCTCGGCTACGGCCAGAGCACTTGTGTCGGCATCGGTGGCGATCCGATCAACGGCACCAATCACCTCGAAGTGTTAGAAATGTTCAACAACGATCCCGAGACCGAAGCGATCATCATGATCGGTGAGATCGGCGGCAACGCGGAAGTCGATGCCGCGCGCTGGGCCAAGGAAAATTGCAAGAAGCCCATCGCCGGATTCATCGCTGGAGCCACCGCGCCTCCGGGCCGCCGCATGGGTCACGCAGGTGCGATCGTCGGCGGTGAGGAAGACACCGCCCAAGCCAAGAAGCGCATTCTCGCAGAATGCGGAATCGCAGTCGCAGAAACTCCCTCAGTCATGGCCAAGACCCTGCTTGAGCGTTGGGGTAAGTGATCTGAAATCCTCTATCAAAAGGCGGGGCGCAAGCTCCGCCTTTTTTGTTACCGGGAGCGCAGAACTCATTCCGCCAGCGTCACTTTCACCCTAACAAAGTACCTTGGCCCGTTCAGTGGCAGCGTCACCGTGGCTTCCGCAAAGCCTGCCGCGACTGGGGAATAGGCAGCGAGACTCGTCGATGCTCCCGTTGGCAATGTGTTGCTCCAGGTCAACATGTCGGTGGAAAACTCAAGTGTTTCTGTCAATGCTCGTGCAGCAGCATCGGTGCGTAAAGGATAGTGAACTAACAAGTTAGAGCCTGTTTTTTGCAGCATCGGTCGCAGGCTTCGGCCATCCGGCGTGAGTGCCGATGCTTGTGACGGAGAGCCGCCAAAAGCGTATTCAATCAGGTTGCTGATCCCGTCCTGATCCGGGTCCGAGTTGAAGCCTGTGTCTGCCACGCCATTGATCCAAGAGGCATAACTTTGCGTGATTGGCAGACTCGGATTCATCGTGATCGCCCCTCCGCCATCGTAGGACTGAAGGACCGTTAGTTGGAGATTTTCCACCGCTGGCAGACTGTTCCATGACACGGTGAGCGAGTTACTGGCCGCATTGGCGATTCCGCCCCGGCGGCATGTCCAGATCAGCGGAGTGCTCGCCTCGCAGATCCATCCTGCACCACTAACGCTGGTGGGCGCAGTCGGAAAAGTGATAGATAAAGCCACATTATGAGCCATCGCGGCACCTGTGTTAGAGGCAGTGATTGAAATGCTACAGGGTTTTATCTGCCGCAGCGGAGATGACGCGGACGCGCTTATACCAAGCGTGGTCGTGCTCGGATAGAAACGTTTCATGTGGTATCCTTGTGCTTCCATCAGGGCGTCTAGTTGCGGCAGGTAACTTGGAATGGAAGACACGTAGTTTCTAAATATTGGCCCGTTATCAAGTCCGTTAGCTGGCGAAAGGTCATCATAGCCGCTGATGGTTCCTACGATCGCAGGTTCGCCGTTTTCCATGACAAATACCGGGCCGCCCGAATCCCCCGGACTGATATTGCAGCGGTGCAGCGTGTCAGTAGTCGCGTTGCGGTCGTAGTCAAAATAGAGAAACCGTGTCGTATCAAAACCGGGGTCGTTGCTCAATGTGGTGAAGCCCTGAACCTCAGTTGTGCTGGCGAGCACGAAGCTCCCGCAAACGAGCAAAGGTTTGTGGAGGTAGGCGGCTTCATTTGCTAGATTGAGCACCTTGAAAGGAGTGATGCCCGCAGCGGAAACCGGAGCTGATAGAGTGACCAACATCAAGTCCGTAGCTTGATTCTGGCTATTAGTGATCGGCACTTGGCTTTCGATTCCCACCGCGTGCTGCAGTCCATCACTGCCGAGAAAATTAATCTGCCAAGCTGCCCCGAGCGTGTAGTGGGTCGCATAGACGGCGTGGAGAGGCGAAACGAGAGCGATCTGGCGCGTCCAGTCTGTGGGATGCTCTGGCCAGCCAATCGCGCGTAGTTTCGTAGCATCGAAGGTGGTGAAATTCGGGTTAATGTAAGGTGGACTGCCCCAAAACCACTGGCCGGGAATATGCAGCAGCCACTTTTGATTCCCGTTGATGTCATCGCTGTTATAACCACGGATTTCGAGAGCTGCGGCAGCGCAGCATGTCGCCATAAAAATAGCGGTCCAGGAGCATCGGGGGGAAAGTCTCAGGCACGAAGAGATAAGCTGAATCACGCGCTTTGGCCAGTTTTACTCTCAGGCAAGCGTCAGAAGCTCCTCGTCCTCCGTGTGATATTGCTCGAGAAGGAAACCATCGTTGGCGTGCCAGCGCAGCCAAACGTCATCGCCCCAAGTCGGCGGCACGTCATCCAGTTGCAATGTGCGGTGCTGTTGTTCCGCGCAGATTCGGTGCTCGCCGCAACGAACCCAGAAGCGCGTGTGCGATCCGAAATAGATCACATCCTCCACCACACCCGGCACCTTGTTTTCCCACTTTACGGAGATTGGCTGCTCGCGCGAGACGATCAATTTTTCCGGTCGCACGGATAGATGGATTCGGTCGCCGGGGCGAAGGGACTTATCATTGTCGATGAGAACCGCGCCCAAGCCGGGGATTTCCGCATGGGAAAACCGCTCACTGATCGTCTCGGTCACTTGTCCTTCGAGAAAATTAGTATCACCGATGAATGCCGCGACGAATGACGTCCTCGGTGTTTCATAAATCGCCGCAGGCTTGCCAATTTGCTCGATGCGTCCTTGGTTCATCACCGCGATGGTGTCGGAAATGGACATGGCCTCGCCCTGATCGTGCGTCACATAAAGGAAGGTAATGCCTACTTCGTCGTGAATCGCATCGAGCTCAACTAACAGACGCTGCCGCAGTTTCAAATCGAGCGCCGCCAAAGGTTCGTCGAGCAGCAGCACCCGCGGCTTGTTAGCCAGTGCCCTTGCGATTCCCACCCGCTGCTTTTGCCCGCCGGATAATTTGGAAGGCATCTTGTCCGCATGGGCAGTTAGGTCCATAAGCTCTAACATCCGGTCCACCTCGCGAGTGATCTCCACTTTAGGCAGCTTCGCGATGGTGAGGCCGAAGCCGATGTTAGCCCGGACGTCTAGATGAGGGAAAAGCGCGTAGCTTTGAAAAACGGTATTCACCGGTCGTTGTTCGGGCGGCAGCAGGGTGATATCCCGTCCGTCTAGCAGGACTCGCCCTTCATCGGGTGTTTCAAATCCAGCCGCCATCCGCAGCAAGGTCGTTTTGCCACACCCGGATGGACCTAACAGTGAAAATACCTTGCCGTGTTCAATCTCCAGCGTCACCCGGTCCACGGCCGTGAAATCGCCGAAGCGCTTCGTCACATTTTCAAATCGCAGAGTGCCTTGCATTTCCGTCCTGCGATTGGAAAGTTTTTCACTGGAAAGCTCAATGCCCATCTCTACCACAGAAAACTGGCAAAGACGGCTCGCGTCCCTTATTTTTTTCCTACGTGAAATTCCCTTTTCTTCTTAGTGTGCCGCTCCTCGCATCCTGCGTGCCATCCGTCACTCGCGAGGAGACGATTGCCACCGCCTATCGTTACACTCAAATGCAGTGGATACCGTCCGATGAGAACGTGCGCCACGGTCCTGATTCTCGAGGTATTATGGTTCACACGCCGGACCAAACGATCAAGAAATCCGGGGACACTCACGGTTGGTGGGAGCCTGGAAAGCTTGCGAGAAGCATGCCTTATCAGTGGGGTGGTTTCGATACCCCGGAATCATTTCTTGAAAAAATCGCAGCCGGAAAAAAAGCAGGCGATGTGGGGGACGCAGCGAAACGCAAACTCGGCGATGCTGGCACGTCTTCGGAATCCTGCGGCATCGACTGTTCTGGCTTCGTTTCACGCTGTTGGAATCTGAGTCGCCCCTACTCCACCCGAGAGATGTATCAAATCTGCGATCCCTTGAAATCCTTGGACGATCTCCTTCCCGGCGACTGCCTGCTCAACGACAAACACATCGTGCTCTTCGCCAAATGGGCAGTGCCCGGCAAAGTCATCAGCGCCTATCAAGCGGGCCCATTTCCCAAGTGGAAAGTTAGCTCCTGTGGTCTATCCAAAGAAAAACTGATCAAGGATGGTTACAGCCCGTGGCGTTATCGCGGCCTAACAAAAAAGCACCTTACGCCCTCTACCACCATCAGCAACATCGGATACGAATGGCGTTAAACAGATCACGCGCCCCCCGTGAAGGGGGCGACGGGCTTTATTGGACACGCCGTGTTAAATCGGAGGTTTCAATCCGCGCCCCCCGTGAAGGGGGCGACTGTCCAGCGACAATTATAAATCCCCTCAACGACAATTAAAATTACCCACTTGCGGCGGCGCGACGTGGGGCTCTTCAGACGTCTCCCCCCGCTCCCCTGGGGGACGGGAGGGGAGAAGTCCCCTTGGGGATTTAGGGG
>JANYEC010000102.1 GCA_025363295.1 Akkermansiaceae bacterium | reverse complement strand
GTGAAAGGCCTAAAAGTAACAGAAGAAGAACTTGGAGAAATAACCATTAAGCGCAACAAATTCCATGGAGAGTGGAACTATGAAATTCATCCAAATCAATAAATGTAATCCGGTAGCTTATTGTTTAGCACCGCCTAACCGCCGGGTGGCACCACCGTAGAACTCAATTCAGAGGCGTATTTATAGAAACCTCCTCCGTAACTGGAATAGTTATAGAGATAGGCATTGTTGCCGAATGCGGTGGCTGGAAAACTGGTGGTTAGAGGGCGAGCCAAGCCGGAGCTATAATTGTCATTTAACATGAACAACAAAGTCACGCCATCCGCATCGGACATGGAGGTGTTCTCGCGTTTATCGATACGCTCATAGGCCACATAGTCAGCATCCGACCAACGTCCCAATTGATATCCTCGGGCAAACTGGTTGTGGATGTAGAGCATGTTGGGAGTGCGGACGTCATTATATTGACCGAGAAAGTTCGTGTTCGCATGACGAGGAAAAGCACCACCACTTTCACCAAGTGTCTCGGCTTGATTGTTGCCGTCCGTATATAGCAGGCCCAAGCCAGCTCGTGTATAATAGAATGCTAACTGTAATTCGGGTCGTGCGGCGTAATCGTTATCGTGACTTTGAGCGTGCATCACTCCAGTTTCAGGAGAGAAACCGCCTGCTCCCGGTTGATCGTAACCTTGTAGTCCGTTAGATGGATTACCCAATTTATCGTTTAAATTTTGGCGAAGAGGATTATCTACCAAACGCATCCCTGCATTAAGGTAGTCGGCATAGCCCGGAGGTTCCCCCAAGTGCTCGCCAAACAGCATGGCGTCGTCGCGAGGTTTCTCGGTATCGAAAACGGTATCCCGGTGATTAGTATCTGAGAAGCCACGAGTTAGGTTGAACTGGCGCTGAATCTGACCGGTGTAACCATAGTCATCGTTGTCCTTATTCGCGCCAAAGGTGGCACCGAAAAAATCTGCTCTAGCGTGTTTGACTGCGTCCAGTCGCAATCCATCGACCTTGGTGCGATCGATTAGCCAACGTGCAGCCCGATTCAAAAAATCCTCTACCCGTTCTGAATAAAAATTCGCATTTACAGGGTCTGTTAGGATTGCGGTGGTAATCCCGTTCCCAGTTCCGAAGCCGACATAAGTGCCATTGGGCAAATAGCAATAATACTCTGGATTGTTCGGTTGGCGGACGAATTTAATCTTCGGAAATGTGCTGCCTTCGGTGGTGCCAAAATTTTCATTCGTTCCACCCGGTTCTTGGGCGATATCAATCAAGTCTGCTAGACCAAGATGTTGCACCTGCCAAGCGTCCCCGTAGTTTCTGGTATTATCCCATTTCCGATAGAATCCCTCAGTCGTGACCCGAAGGTGGAAATCCTCGGGCACCATCCCCGGATAGATATCGATCGGCGTGTCGGCATTAAAGCCTGGGATGTCGAACGCATTGTGATTCATGATATTGTCGAAATAGACGCGAATCCCAAAACGATGGGCTATTTCGATCATCCGCTGGAGATCCGCCTCGGTGCCATAGCGTGTGCTGACCGTGTTGCGCTGATCTTTGCTCCCCAAATCAAAGCGATCCCATAGGTCATACCCCACGGATAAGCCCCCACTTCCTTTCGTGGGTGGCGGCACCCAAAGCGAATCATAGCCTGCCTAGGCCAACTCTGGCATCTTGTCCGCTATTTCCGCCCAACTGGTGTTAAAATACTGCAACATCGCCTCTCCCCGCACCAAGTTCGCGATGAGCAGCAGGGCGATGAACGCACGCGAAAAAATGGATTTCATAACGAAACAGGGGGGGCCGCCGAAGATGGATTAACGACCGATTTCTACGTCTTATATGTCACACCGAAACATGGGGTTTACAAGTATTTCCACGGTAATATCCGATGAAAATGAGTTGGTTCCGCGCATTTCCGCCATTATACCCTCTTCAGATGAACGACGCCGCGAATAAAATCAAAAAATCCCGGGTGAATGTCCGCCGCCCCGACGTCATGGAGCGAGTAGCGGCGGAAGTCGCGATCCATTTCCACTCCACCGTCGTTGAGAAGCTACGCGACAAGGGAGGCAAGATGACGGTGGGCAACACCACTCTACTTTTGGCCGAGCAGTTTGGTTTTTGTTATGGCGTCGAGCGGGCGATCGATCTCGCCTACGCGTCTCGCAAGGTATTTCCGGACAACCGTATTTTTCTCATCGGTGAAATCATTCACAATCCCGAGGTCAACCGCCAGTTGCGCGAGATGGGCATCATTTCACTGCCATGGATGGAATTGACCGCTGGCTATGATGAATTAACGGAGGATGATGTGGTGATCGTGCCGGCCTTCGGCGCTCCGACCCGTTTCATGGACAAAGTCGAAGAACGTGGCTGCTACGTCGTAGATACTACCTGCGGTGACGTCATGAAAGTTTGGCGGCGTGTGCGCGGCTACGCTAAAGATGGAGTCACCTCGATCATTCACGGCAAATCGAACCACGAGGAAACTCTTGCCACCTCCTCGCGGGCGCTCGGGGAAAACGGCGACGGCCATTTCCTTGTCGTGTTGACGACTACCGATGTGGATTACCTCTGCAAATACATTCGTAACGGTGGCAACAAAGCTGAATTCCTCGCTTACTTCATCGACCATTATTCGGATGGATTCGATCCGGAAGTCCATCTCCAGCGTGTCGGTTTGGCCAACCAAACGACGATGCTACAAAGCGAGACCGAGGAAATCCAACGCAGGATTCGCAAGGCCATTACTGACCGGGATGGAGACGACACTGCATTTCAAGTGTTCGACACCATCTGCGGAGCGACCCAGGAGCGCCAAGACGCGTTGTTTGAAATGCTCAAAAAGCCGATGGATTTACTTTTGGTCGTCGGTGGTTATAACAGCTCAAACACCGCTCATCTGGTAGAAATTGCCGAACCGGAATTGCCTACGTTTTTTATCCGGGATGCGTCCTGCATTCAGTCGCTTCAGGAAATCGTTCATTACGACCTGCACCACCGGGAGGAAAAAACCTCGGACTACTCCAAGCTGTTTTCCGCTGACCGGCCCGTGACGGTAGGCATCACTGCTGGCGCATCATGCCCTAACAATCTAATCGAAGAAACGATCCTCAAAATTTTCGAACTGCGAGGCATTGACCGGGAAGCCTTGGCAAACTTATAACGGCTCAGGCGTAAGGAATGAAGGCCGTGTAAACTTCTGATGGGATGTCCAGCAGGGCGTAATCTTTCGAACTAACAAATAGCAGGCTTTGTTTTCCCTTACCGAGCACTTCGTTTTCTGATCCGAAAATCTGGTGCTCAAGAGTGCAGAATTTGCGGTTGAAATCGCCGACCTTGAGTTTCACCGTGATGGTATCGAACTCTCGGGCTTCACGCACGAATTTATGTTCGAATGAGCGTGTTAGAATGAAATATTTCGTAGTCTTGAGATCAAATTTTGGCAGCACCGTGTTGAAAAATAGTTCGCGTGTTTTCCCAACATACATGCCGTACATTCCAAAATAGACGTTACCCACAGAATTCGTATCCGCATAGGTTGCAATCATCGAATAGACGAACCATTTCCCCTCGAAATGCCCCGCCAATGCATGGTGGTCATGGGGTGCGCTCACATCCAAGCCAGAGGCAACGGTGGCCGTTCTCGTGATCGCCTTAATCGCCGGGATTTCCGACGCAGCCTCCATGACTTCCCCTGCCCTTTCCGTCACCACTCGCAAAAGGTCGGCGTTGAAAACTAGCCAAATCACATAAGCCAAAGGCAAGATCGCCCCCAAGACTAACAAGGAGGTATTCTTATTGAGGTAGCCAAAAGCAAAGATCACCAGCGACATACTCGCCATCGAGAACATCCGGATTTGCGGCAGCGGTTGTTGAGAGTTCGGGACAAAACAACGGGCGATGGCCAAGGCAGCATAACCGACAAAAAATGAAGCGTAAAAAACCATGAAATATTCAAGCTCTAGCCTCGCCGCGATTCCTGCAAGCGTCACGAAACCCACAATCAAAAATGTGGGAATTGGCGAGCCTAGGATTTGCTTTGGAATCAGGGAAATGAGCATATTTTCGCTCTTCTCCACGTTTTTTTCGAGAAACCATTTCAGCGCCACGTATCCACTATCAAGTGTTGTTAGTGCACAGATGGCGAGGAATGAAAAATATGCGAAAGGCATAATGGTCCCTGACGCATAATTCGCTGTGATGTATTTTGTGACGAGATCATGCGCATATTGGAATCCATCAAGTCCTGTGATTGAGGTGAGTTGATAGTCCTTCGTGCTCATCACCCACAAGGCGAGGCAACCGTGAAAAAGCAGCATTAGGAAAAAAATCATTCCTCCGAAAAAGTAGCTGGCGCGGATCGAAGTCTTTTCGCGATGAATTTGGATCGCCCGTTGCCAATGTTGGAGATCCAACCATGGCCCCACGAGTAATCCGATCACCAGTGGAATCGCATATCCCAAAAAATCAGGTCCGCCGACATCCACTCTCGGAAATGACGCTGCCCAGACAAGCTTGTCCGGCATCAAAGGAGTTAGATTCCACAGAATTGCCACTACACATACGAGCAGCAGCACTCCGAGCATAGCATGGCTCAGTTTGATTTTCTGAATTCCGAATTCCTCCCCAAATAAGCAACCCGCAGCGAGGATCACAAAAACAATCAAACACAGATACAGTGCTATTAGCGGACCCGACGCCAGATTGAGAGGAACAAACAGATATTTCACCAGTGCGAACACCGTCAAACTCAGCGCGACGATCTGATAAATATATAAAATTAGCCGAAAAGGCTTGGAAAACTTATCGAAGTAGATTGCCAGCGATTCCTGACCCCCGCTTTGTCGATTGGCCACGATCTGCGTTAGGAACCCGAACAACATCAAGCCAAGCGCATTCGGAATCGCGAACATGAGAAGCCCGTGCAGCCCAAACATAAAAGTCATCTGGACACTGAAAAACAAGCCCAAACCCCACATCCACGAGAGTGCTACCGAATTTCCCCATAGGATTGAGTTTAACCAGCGAAAGTTCATGAAGTGCCGAAGAAACGCGCATTTCCTCCAGGGGGCAAGCCAGATTCTTCGCGGAGTTCCAACGAATGCCGCATCCCGTGAGAATTACCATTGAAGCCGCTGCGATCCCCCTCTTAACTCCCCCGGCGATCCAAAAAACGCCTGCCCAAAAAATTTCATGATTGAGAACATCCGTAAATACACTGGCCTGATGATGGTGATCCTTGTGATCCTCTTTGTCAGTTTCTTATTCCTCGATTCACGCTCCGTCCGCAGCGGAATGGCCGGGGAGCATGCCGTCATCAAGATCGCCGACCGCACCTACAGCGACAAGGAATACAAGACCTTTGGCAGCGGTGCCTTTGAGCTGACTTCCGGCTTAGCGCAGTCTGGCGACTTCGGACTCTATCAATTTCTAATGGGAATGGCCACAGGTGCCACCAGCAAGGAGGATGCTGCTGAAAAGTTTTTTGTTGGCCGGATGATTCTTCGACAAGCCAAGGAAGAGTTCGGTGTTTTCCCGGGTGATGACGAAATTTCCACCTATCTGAAATCCCTCCGTGCCTTCGCTGATAAGGACGGAAAATTCAGCCAAGAGATCTATCGGAATTACATTGAAAAATACATTGGTCGCCTTGGCCTAACGGAAAATGATATTCGCGAACTCGCCTCGGACGTTCTCGCGTCCAAGAAGATCAACGCGATCGTCGGCTCAGGGCTCTCCGTGGATCGTGATGCCGTCGCCAAAAATCTTGCGTTAGAAAACCAAAAAATCACCGGTGAACTTGCCCGGATGGACTTAGCTCCCTACGAGGATAAAATCCAGCCCACTGAAGGGGAGATTAAAAAATATTGGGAGAACATCCAAGACGCCTTCACCACTGCGCCTCTGCGGAAATTCACCTATGTTTTGGTAACTCCCTCACTCCCACCTGAAACTGCTGATAGCAGTGATACACCGGAATCCCTCGCTGACGCCACCGCGAGTGACGAAGTGAAAAAAGCCGCTAAGGCGAAAAAGGAAGAAGAAAAGGCCAAGCGGACCACCGCGCAGGCTGAAGAGCGCCGCAAGAAACAACTCGAGATTGACACTCTGGTAGATGATTTTCTTTTCAAACTTGAAGAACAAAAGGGTGCCGGTTTTGAAGAGCTCGCCAAAGCGAACAAGTGGGAAGTTAAAACCACCGAGCTTTTCGCCCAAGCCACCCCCCCCAAGGAAATCGACGTCAACGTTCGCGCCTCTAGCCGTGGTGGAAAGGCCATTGATGAGCTTTTCAAAGTGCAAGTCACCTCCGATCCTTTCTCCAAAATTTCCGAAGCCATTGCCATCGGTGAAAATCAATGGCTAGTCGCTCGCATGGATGGCGAAGAAAAATCCCGCCCGAAAACCTATGAAGAAGCCCGCGCCGAAGCTCGTGCCCAATACATTTCCGAAAAGGGTGCCGAAGCCATGAAAACCGCCGCCACCGAGGCCGTCACCAAAATCAAAGCCTCGATCGCAAGTGGAAAAACCTTCAGCGAAGCCGCTAAGGAAGCCGGAATCACAGAGATCAGGCCCTTTACCGAAATCATCAGCACCACTCGTCCTGATGGCGCGAACGAGCCTCAAAACCTGTTTGCTTCCGCCCGCAACCTCGATCCAAATTCCGTCGGGGAAATTATCACGGAATCCGAGCGTACCTTCATTCTCTACGTTGCAAAACGTGAAGTTGTGAAGGAAGCCAATGCTGCGGCTCGTCTCGACAGTGAAGTCACGGCCCGAACGAACGAAAACGAAACCATCGCATTCACCTCGTGGATGAACGACCGGATCGAAGCCGCCAAGGTGGAACAGCTCTACAAACGACGCTAAGGAGTGGCGATCACCGGTCGCCGCGACTCACCATGACTGATGACCTTCAGGATCTCTTCGACGAAGCGAACGGCCACCTCGCCGTGGGTGAGTTCGATGAAGCCATCGCTCTCTATCGGCGCTGCGTGGCCCTCGATTCCGCATTTTTTGACGGCTGGCATGCGCTGGGCATGGCTCTCCTCAAAACTAACCAAATCAAGGAGGCCATCGGCTGCGGCCTCCAAGCCGTGAACCTCCAACCGAACGATTTACTCGCGTGGACCGGCCTATCACAAATGTATGTGCGGGATGGTAATATCCCTGAAGCCGAGGCGGCTAAAGGAAACGCACGCATTCTCTCCCTCGGCGGAAGAGTCGTGAAGTAACCTAACTGAAATCTCGGCATGACCCGAGCAACATCGTCGATTTGTCGCTTATTCCCGCTGCCTCTTTAACATCTCGGCATCCGGCAGGGCGCAGTGATCCGCCTTTCCCATGATCCGGTAGCGATTGCGGGCGATGATTCGATAGACCGCATCGCGCAGCGGCTTGGGGATGAAACGAGCGAGCGTTAAAAGCCCCCACCAGCCGCCGAAAACCCGGGCAATTTCTATCAAGCCATCGCTGTGAGTAAAGATCCTGCCGTCCGACTCGCGTAAGAGAACCATCGTGCCACCATCTGCCCCAGCGTATTTCGTGAAGCCTCTTTTCCTGGAAAATTCACCCTGCAGCGGGGCGAAAAAAATTTCCGCACGATGATCAAAACGGATGACATTGCGCACCGAGCGCGAGCAAAACGCACATTCGCCATCGTAAAAAAGCACCCAAGTCATGAGAGAATCATAAGGAGGTGGTGATTTTTTTCCAGAGAGATTTGTTTGAAATGCTTGCCAAGTTCCCCCAACAGGTTAGGGTGTTCAAATGTTCACTGATGAGAATAAAACTACTTTGACGGATGGTGAGCGAAGCGCGCCAAGCTCACGCATTCAGGACATGCCATACGACCAGCGGCCACGGGAAAAACTGGCACTGCTAGGGTCTGGGGCGCTGGCCAACGACGAGCTGATGGCGCTGTTTATTTCCACCGGGATGAAGGGGCTGAGCGCGATTCAGATTGGAAGAAATCTGCTCCAGAAATATGGCTCGATCGGGGCGCTGGGAGGTTTAACGGTGAGCCAACTAGCGAAGGAAAAAGGGTTAGGGCTGGCGAAGGCATCGAAACTTGCAGCGGCCTTCGAACTCGGGGCGCGGGTGGCACGGGAGCAACTACAAAGTCGGCCGCTCGACACGCCCCAACTGATCTATGAATTTTTCGGCCCACAGATGGGGCACTTGGCAAAGGAGCAAGTCGTGGTGGCCGTGCTGGATACTCGCTTGCGGCATATCGGCACGGAGATTGTGTCAGTTGGAACCGTAAGTGAATCGAACGCCCACCCAAGAGAAATTTTCCGCCCGGTGATCGCGCGCGGCGGCTACGGTTTCATCCTCGTTCACAACCACCCTTCTGGAGATCCCAGCCCGAGTCGGGCGGATGAACGAGTCACGAATAATTTGGTGGATGCTGCCAAGTTCATGCAGATCGAGATGCTCGACCACATGATCATCGGCAGGGCGGCCGAGGGCCGCCTGCCATATTTTTCATTTCGCGAAGCGGGCTTGGTGCCGTGAGTTGCTTTTCAACATCCGGCATCCTAAATTAAGCAAGCTTTTGCCCATGTATCGACTGCATTTCGCCCGTAATCTCCGCTCGCTTGCATTTCTCCTCACCGTATCGGCGGTTGTGGGAGCAGGTGGCTTGATCTGGTGGGCGAACCGCACCGGCCTGCCTCAGGCTTGGCGCGCATTCATCGAGCGGGAAGTCGCCAAACAAGGAGCCTATCTCGAAATCGGTGGTCTAAGCTATATGCCATTGCGTGGCGTGGTTGCCACCAATGTGCACGTGTTTTCGGATCCTTTGCACCTTCATCAGCTTTCCGGGCTCGAGCGCATCGTGTTGGATTTTGACAAATCTTTACTCGCACGTGGGGTGTTTCACCTAACAAAAATCGACCTTAAGGACGCAAAGTTAACCCTGCCCGTGGACCCAAAGAACCCTCATACAGAGACCCTGGAAATTACGAACGCAAATGCCACCGTTTTCATGCCGGGAAACCGTCGCCTTGAAGTGCGCGATGCTCACGGAAAAATTGCGGGGATCCAAGTCAAGCTCGATGCCCAAATGATCGGCTATCAACAAGAAGGACCACAGCCGACGTATGACCCTAACGTGGGAAAACGTCGTGCAGCCATCGCGAAGATAATTAACGAGCTGAAATTGTGGAGTTTCGATGAGAAGAACCCGCCGACCATCGAGATTCAGGTCGAAGGCGATGCGAATCAACGCTCGTCAATCATCGCGAAGCTCGCCTTACACGCTGGCAGGGTTGAAAAAAACGGGCACGTTCTGAATGAAGTGAGCGCGGAGGCAGACATGGCGGGCGATTTACTAACCGTATCTTCGTTGCATGCCACCGATTCGCGCGGAGATTTCGATGGGCATATTGACTATAACATCGACTCCCGCGAAGGCCGTTTTGATGTTTCATCATCGCTCGAGGTACCGCATTTACTCAAAAGTTGGATGGGGTTACCGTCCATGCAGGAAGTTGAGATTGGGGGCAGACAGATTTTGGAAGCTGAGGGCGAATTTCAGTTAGATGAGGCCGACATTCCGCACATCCGGCTCACCGGGCATGTCCGATGCGAGTCCGTGAAACTGCGCGGAATGCCGTTTGATGCAGTGGAAAGCTCGTTTTCGTGGCGTGACCAAGAATTGTTTTTGAGAGATTTGCACTTGATTCGGCACGACGGCGAGGCCCACGGGAAGGCGCTCGTCCAGTGGCCGCAAGTTCGACTGGTGCTGACGACGACGTTGCCGGTTCCTGTTTACAAACCTTTCTTTGTTGGACAGCCGTTAGAGCTCGTGCTCAATGATTTCACCGAAAGAAAAGGCGCGGCGGTCAATGTCACTTTAGAGGGCGGTTTCGATGCCTCCGACAAAACGTCATGGGCTTACACGGGCGGCGGAAACGTGGAGAATCTCAACTACAAGGGCGTGCCCATGAACCACGCGGATTGCAAGTTTTCCCTTAATCATCACGAACTGGATTTTTACGATGGGACTGTCGTCTTCAACAATGAGAACTACGCGCTTCGAAATGCATTTGAAGGGCCAAAACAAGCCACCGCAAAAGTTGGCAGGATCCGCTACGATGCTCCTAACAAGTTAGTAGAGGTGGAAGCCGTGACGGGTCGGTTCTGGGCCGCGCCGATGGTTCGGCTGTTTACCCCGAAAGTGGCGGACACTTTGGAACAATACCGTTTTCACGCGCCACCGGATCTCAAAGGCTCCGGTATCGTCGATGTCACGCCTCAAGGTCGCACCGCTCTGGATGTGGACTTCAGTTCCGAAAATGCTGCGGATTATGTGTTTCTTGGTGAAAATCTCACCCTCGACCAGCCCCGCGCTAAAGTTAGGATTCGCGGCGAGCGGGTTCTAATCGATGACTTGCAGCTCCATGGCTTCGGCGGGGCGGTGGCCGGTCGCTTCGAATACCTCGGCAAGAACAAATTAGAAGGTGAGTTAAACTGGACTAAACTCTCCCTGCCCGAGTTGACTTCTACCTACGGTTTTCAAATGAAGGGCGACGGGAAAGTTACCGGGCGGATCAATTTCAATCTAACCGATAACAAAGTGGAAACCATGGATGGCGAAGGACTGTTAGCGGTTGAGAAAGCCGAGCTTTTTTCCGTCCCCATGTTTGGCCCACTTTCACCTTTGATTGGGGGCGTGCTCAATGACGACAAAGCGGGTTTCCAGCAGGCAAAAAGCGCGTTTTTCAACTTTGGTATCAAGAATGGCATTCTAAGCAGCAACGACTTCCATACCTCCACCACATCCCTCAATTTTGCGGGCGATGGCAGCGTCAATCTCAGTGAGCGTACCGTGGACATGACACTGCGGATGAATGCCCGTGGTCTGCTAGGTTTGATCACCCTCCCGCTCCGCCCTTTTTATGGGCTCTTCCAATTCCGGGGCACAGGACCGCTGAAAGAGACCCACTGGGAGAATGTGAGATTTACGAGTCCGCCAGAGAATCAAAGCCAACTTCTCTTGGCACCGCCAAAAGCCCGAGTGATTGCTGAATAAGAAGTATTTGGGATTTTACGAGACGCCCCTTGCACCCAACCTGAAGAAGTGTCTATAATCTGCCCAGGAGATGGCTCATGAAGATCCGTCCAAAATTGAAATCAAACCATCATGTCTAATCCATTTTCTACCCCCAACAGCCTAGATCCAGAAGCAGGTTTCACACAAACCCCATCCGTAGCTCAAGCCGCAAACGACCTGCGTGCCGCTGCGGGCGAGAAAGCTCGGGAATTTGTTCAGACAACGGAAGTAAAAGCCACCGCGCTCAAGGATCGTGCGGTTGAAACCGCCCAACAATTCCGAGACACCGCGACGGAACGGGCCACCCAGTTCAAGGCTAGCGCCACGGAGAAAGCCAATGCCTTCAAAAACACCGCGACGGATAAGGCCCAACATCTCAAAGATTCCGCCAATGAACAGTGGCAGGACACACGGGTGAAAGCGAAAGAAATGCACATCACAGCTGAGGACTACATCCGCGAGAATCCCACGAAGTGCGTGCTCAGCGCCCTTGGTGCAGGATTCATAATCGGCCTCATCGTTCGTCGCTAAGCCAGCTTGTCAGCGCCCACCCGGTGAGTCCTTCTCATAGTTTCATGAAAACACCGTTAGATAAGGATTTCCTTCCGCTCGGGGCCACTCGCAAGGTAGAAGACTCTCCCGAATCAGGCCTCCCATCTAACTGGCGGGAGGCGCTGATGAGTTTGATTGCATCGCGAGTGACTCTCATTCAATTGGAGTCCAACGATGCCACCCGCCACGGAGCAAAAAGATTGGCCTACCTGATCGCTACCACCTTTTGTGTGGTGTTCGCATGGGCCCTTTTGATTGCGGGTCTCGTCGCACTCCTATCAGCGACACGAGGATGGCCATGGTATGGCGTATCGATCGGCGCGGGAGTGCTCCATCTGCTCGTGGGCTTTCTGCTAGCTAGACAGGCCAAACCCTCGGAAGCAAAATGCTTTCCTATCACCCGCGCTGAATTTCAGAAAGACCGCGAATGGATCGAAAACTTCCAACAAACCAAGAAATCCAACGATTAATCCTGATCAGTGCGGCTGCCCGCTCCTGTCTGGAAACTGAGGCACACGCGCTGAAGCAGCGCTTGGATGTACCTGCGAGAATCCGTGGTTCACTCAGGGAACACCCGACTGGCTGGCTCGTCGGATCTCTCATTTCAGGAATGGCCGCCAGTTTGCTTTTCCGAAGTAAACCAAGTCGTGCTCTGACTGGTCTCTCTGGCTCCCCATCCCCGCGCCGCCCTTTACCCGTTGTGCTGATGGGTCTCGCTCTGACCGTTATCCGTCCGTTAGCGAAAGTCTGGCTCACTGATCAGGTGAAACAACGCTTGGCAGGAATGCTTACTAGTGTTCCTCCGACAATATCCCCCGAGGTTTCACCACAAGCTCCTTACTCCAGCGAATACCCGCCTTATGTCTGAACAGCACGTTGTTCTCGATCACGTCGATCAATACCTCCAACTCGGCCGCGATTATGATTGCTCGGATCTCCATCTACCTACCGCGTATGCACCGGCTTGGAGGCGCTTCGGCCAATTGTCGCCCATCTGGCCGGATCACCAGCCGCTGACCCCTGAGGACACCGCACGTCTCGCGCGCTCATTTTTGGGAGATAAAGAGTGGGACCGTCTCCAGAACCATGGTGATATCGACTTCGCATATTCCACACAGAACGGTCGCTATCGCGCTTCCGTCGTGAAGCAGCGTCTGGGTTACGACATGGTCTTCCGAATCATCAACAGCCAGATCAAATCGATCGAGGATATCGGACTACCGCTCGAACACATCCTCCCCCTCACCCGCTATCAGAACGGACTCGTTCTCATCACCGGGGCCGTCGGCTCGGGGAAATCTACCACATTGGCGGCCCTCGTGGATTTCATCAACCGTGACCGCGAGGATCACATTCTAACACTGGAAGACCCGATTGAATACGTTTTCGAGTCCAAAGGATGCCACGTCAATCAGCGCGAAGTCCACACCCACACCGAGTCCTTCGCCAAAGCGCTCCGCGGCGCGCTCCGGGAAGATCCAGACGTCATCATGGTGGGAGAAATGCGCGACCTCGAAACCATCCAGCTTGCACTAACAGCTGCCGAAACGGGCCACTTGGTTCTCGCTACCCTTCACACCGGAAATGCCCCGCGGACACTTGACCGAGTTCTGGACGTCTTCCCAACCGACCAGCGCGATCAGATCCGGATCATGGTATCCGAATCCCTACGTGGAATCCTTTCGCAACAGCTCGTGCCTCGTGCAGATGGGAATGGCCGGGTGCTCGCGCTCGAACTCCTCGTTAACACACCAGCCGTTGCCAACTGTATCCGTGAAGGCAAAACCTTCATGCTTCCGGGAGTCATGCAAACCGGTAAAAACGTCGGCATGATCACCATGGATGAGTCATTGCGGCGCTTGTATGTCCAAGGCCTAATTTCCCGCGACGATTTACTGTTCCGCTCGGATGACAAAAACCAAATGAGAGCTTTCCTCGAATCCTGACGCCACAGGGCTCTCTCATCTCATTCTCAAAACTCACTTTCTTTTCTTTTTCGCATGGCCAAGATCGACATTCTCTTTCGCTACCTCATCGCTAACAAGGGCTCTGACCTTCATTTATCCGAAGGCCAGCTTCCGAAAATCCGGGTCCACGGTTCCGTCACCGTCATCCCAGAGCAAGAAATTCTTGCAGGAGAAAGCTTCAATGCCTTGCTCGCGGAAATTTGCGATCCCAAGGCTTTCCAACGCTATCTCGACAAAGGCGATCTCGACTTCGCCTATGAAATGGATCAAGACTCCCGCTTCCGTTGTAACTATCTAAAGCAACAGAATGGTCTCGCCGCAGTTTTCCGTTTGATCCCCACGGAAATCGCCTCGCTCGAAAGTCTCGGCGTGCCAGAGGTCGTGAAAGAATTCGGCCACATGCGCGCCGGACTCGTGCTCGTCACCGGACCCACCGGTTCAGGTAAATCCACTACCCTCGCCGCGCTGTTAGACTACATCAATACGAACTTTAACCGCCACATTATCACGGTCGAAGAGCCAATCGAATTTGTTCACCGAAACAAGCGCTCTATCATCACCCAGCGCGAGGTTCCTATCCAAACACCCTCATTCGCAGATGGACTGCGCGCCGCGCTGCGAGAAGATTCAGATATCGTGCTTGTGGGAGAAATGCGCGACTTGGAAACCATATCGCTGGCCCTAACAGCTGCCGAAACTGGACTACTCGTCTTCGGCACCCTCCACACGAACAACGCTCGCAAGACGGTTGACCGAATCATCGACGTTTTCCCCGCAGACCAGCAATCACAGGTCCGCACCATGCTTGCGGCCTCACTGCGTGGCGTCGTCGCCCAGCTTCTTTGCAAGCGCGTGGACAAACCTGGCCGAACCGCCGTTCACGAAATCATGTTCGCCACCCCCGCCGTGGCCGCCATTATCCGTGAAGGTGCTACTCAGAAACTCAACGACGTCATCACCGGTGGTAAAAGCGAAGGCATGCAGTTCATGGACGAGTCGATCTGGTCCAAGCTGCGCGAGGGCATGATTTCTCCGGAAGAAGCCTACATGAAATCGATCGATAAAACTCGTTTCAAGCGCTTCCTCCCAGAAAACCTGTCCCATCTCGGCGACGCGTCCGGCGAAAGCCCGATGGCGCACTGAACCAGCTCTCAAAAAAAGGCTGTCACGAGCGACTCGTAAACTTCCCTTCTCGGAATCTTCACCCGAGTTTCAAGAATTTCCCAAGTTGCGTCTATCATTCCGTCGAGCGTCTTTTCCGCAAGCAAGGCAGGAAGGACCGTAGCAGCACGAAGGCGCCGTGAGATGAGCCGGCTGCTATAGCATTTCCCTTCATTAATCCACTTCCGAGTGGGTGTTAGCCATTTTCTGTGACACTCTAGCAGAACGTCGCGATCCATTGGGTTTGCTACCGGCAGATAGCAGCGCCCTGCCGCAAGATCCGCTGGCAAATCACGCAGAATATTCACCATTTGTAGGCCTTGTCCGTAGTCACTACCGAGTTTTAATAAGTCTGCCGTTGAGGAGACTGAATACCTTTTTCCCAGCGTGAGAAACCCAAGCTTTGTCCAAAATTCCCCCACGCAACCGGCGACCCGCCATGTGTAATCTCCCAGCGCGGCATCGTCTGCTAGAGCGATTGGATGCTCGCGGGTGGCGTGAGCAAAACGTGTGAGATCAAGCTTTTGGCCGCTCACAATGATCGCCAAAACCTCACGAACCAATACGGCTTCACTAGAGGGAATCTTTTGCAGCCCTTCCAAAATTTCACCTGTGCACTCCAATAAATGCCGCTCTCTGGGATCACGCAGTCCATTGAGAAACGCGAGCGGCCAGCGAGGCGCGGGTCCCGCATTAGCAATGGCTTTTTCGAACTGATCGAGACACCCTAACCGAATATCCACTGAAGCCGCTAGAGTATCTGCCAAAGTGTCACTCGTCCGGGCCAATAGATAACCGAGACTTGCTGCTCCTCGCATCGGCAAAGGCAAAAGCCGCAATGTGATGTAAAAAGTGCGAGAGACTCCTTTGAGCACTTTTTTTTCAGAATTATTTCTCACCGCACATCAGCATGCACTCAGGGGCATTCGGAGCAAGTTCCACCGGAGGAAAATGTGCGTCCTTCCCCTCACACATCCCCATCGAATCCGATTGCGCTCACTAGGTGATGTGGCATTCTGCCATATAAATGAGCGAAGAGCGAGAACCCACGAGGGACCGAAACGCGGTTAAATTGGAGCGATTGGAGTTGGCATCGCGCGCCTCAAACGAGGGCATCTGGGACTGGTGGACAGATCAGCCTGAGATTTTCTACTCGAGGCGCGTTTTGGAGTTTCTCGAATGTGGCAAGGAGCGGGCTCCCAATCTTTTCCTCCCGCCGCATGATAGTATCTATCAGGATGAGCGTGCGGCCTTTGCTTGGGCGGTCGTCCGAGCGCTTGAGGACAGTGGTCCGGAAACCCTCGCTGTGGATGCCCGAATCATCACCGGCAGCGGGCATCTCCGCTGGTTGCGGGTGCGTGGATCCGTCATCCGCGATCGCGCTGGTAAAGCCACCCGGATCGCTGGTTCCATGATCGATATCAGCCGGCGAAAGGCGGCCGAAGCCCAAGTCGAGGATGAACGATATTTACTACGGCAGTTAATTGACCACGTGCCCTTGCAGATCTATTTCAAAGATCTCCAATCTCACTTCGTCATGGCCAACCAAGGATTGGCGGATTGGATGGGCCTCGCCAGCGAATCTGACCTTATCGGAAAACATGATCGTGATTTTTTCAATAACGATCACTGGAAGCCTGCCGAAGCCGACGAGCTTGGAATCGTGCAATCTGGGCAACCCATTGTTGGGCAAATCGAACACGAAACCTGGAGCGACGGTAAAGCCACCTGGGTGCTAAGGCGGTGCTAAACAATAAACTACCGAATTTGTTTGGAAAAGTTAAGGGGTTTTGATATGGTTTTGGCATGCCTAACCAACAAGTGGTATCGCAACTCCGCGCTAAGTATATGATTATCAACTCCGAGCTTGATGAGC